>NZ_JBAURI010001246.1:0-10749 GCF_049581145.1 Bradyrhizobium sp. | reverse complement strand
ATCAGGATCTCGGGCTTGCCGGATTGAGCCAGCGCCGCGCTTCACGCCTTGCGCAGCGCGAAATTCGCTCCGCAGAACGCCATCGCCGCGCCGAGGCACAGCGCGGCGACCCCGGCCAGCACGCTGGAGACGGTCGGGACCGGGCTTGGTGCGGCGGCGACCTGGCCTGCGCCGGCCAGCAGCAGCACGCCGATTGCGATCAGAAATTGCCGCATCCGTTGCGGAATCTGGCCGGAGACCGCGCTGTGCATCAGCGTTGCCGTGAAATAGCCGCCGGAAAACGCTACCGTCGCGATCAGCCACCAGGCGATCGCCGCTCCCGCCGGCATGAATTCGCCCGCATCGCTTTCCCACAACCCGCCGAGGTCGAGGCCATAGCGCGCGCCGAGCATGTGCACCGCGAGCGCCAGCAGCATCCCTGAAATCATCGCACCACCCAGAATCAGGCGGCGCGGAAAAATCGTCGTTTCGGCCATGAATCCCTATAACATGCTTCGCTCACGGGGCATGACTCACTTGTGAGCCAAGCCTGTGAGGCAATTGTTGGTTGGAACCGTATCCGATGCAACTGGCTGGCAGAGGACGCTGACGAGTTGCAGGAACCGGCGACGATAGCGTTGCAAGATGCGTCCATCGTCAGCTACGCCTTCAAGGCGTCGCTGATCGGCGCCGCGCATCGGTTCGAGTTGACCGATGCCGGATTGTCGTGGCACCTCGCCGGTCGGTCCGGCGTATGGCCCTATCCCGACATCGCCGCGATCCGGCTGTCCTACCGGCCGGTGTCGATGCAGGCGCACCGCTTTCGTGCTGATCTTCGGCATGCGGGCGGCCGGCGCCTCATCATCCTCTCGACCTCCTGGCAGACCGCGGCGCTGATGGCGCCGCAGGACAAGGATTATCGCGGCTTCATCAAAGGGCTCCACGAGCGGATGGCGAAGGCCGGCAGCCGAGCCGAACTCAGCGGCGGTCTCGGGCGCAACGCCTATGCCGCCGGCGTGGCCTTGCTAGTCGTGGTCGCAACCCTGATGGCCGGACTGCTGGTCCGCGCGCTTGCGACCGGCGAGTTCGCCGGTGCGCTGTTTCTCGTGGGCTTCGCGGCGCTGTTCGGCTGGCAGGTCGGCGGTTTCATCAGGCGCAACCGGCCGCTCGCCTATACATTCACGCGGATTCCGGACAACTTGCTGCCGTAGCGTTTGCTGCGCAATCAAATGCAACGATTTGTGAGTTCGGGAATCGGCCCGCCCGCGCCATCGTGCCGCCGCACCTCTCAAGCTGCCGACGAGCGCGCCATGGACGATCGTTGTCACCGCTTGCCGAGCGAGGCGGAGATTGCCGAGATCAACGCAAGGCACCTGATCGCCACGCCGCTCAAGCCCGCCGATCTACTGTTCGTGTTCGGCACGCGGGAAGATGCCGAGCTCCGCGCCCGCGAGGCCTGTAGGCTCTGGCACGACGGTTATTTCCGCTGGTCGATTGTCAGCGGCGGCGTGACGGCGGGATCGGATCGGTCCGAATGCGCCATCATCAAGCCGCCGATGGTCGCAGGCGGTATTCCGGCCGATCGCATTCTGGAGGAACATCGCGCCACCAATACCGGCGAGAACGTGATCTTCTCACTGCCGATCATCGACGCCGCGCTGGGGCTGAAAAACGTCCGCAGCGTGATCTGCCTCGGCAACAGCTGGACCGCGCGCCGCTACCCGATGACGCTGCACCGGCACTGGGTGGAAGTGGACAAGATGTTGCACACCATCGACAGTTTCGCCGTGCCGCGCGCGCTCTGGCACACCGATCCCGAGTTTCGCCGCCGCGTGCTCAGCGAATGGGACAAGATCGAACCTTACAGGGCGCGGGGGTTGATCGCGGAATGGCCGGAAAGGTGAGCGGGAGGACACGTGCCGTCACGATCGGCGCTCCCATCGTTCTTCTAATGCCGCACCACCAGCACCGAGCACTTGGCGTAGCGCACGACATGGCCGGCATTGGAGCCGAGGAAATAGGTTCGCATTGCCGGGCGGTGCGACGTCATCACGATCAGGTCGGCCCCGACGACGGCGGCTTCCTCGAGGATCTCGTGATAGATGCCGCCGTGCCGTACCATGATCGAGACGCGCGACGGCTCGATGCCGGATTCGCGCGCCACGATGGCGAGCGCCTCCTCGGAGGCCTGGCGCTGCTGGACATCGAAATCAGCGGGCACATATTCGGCCAGCATCACCGGCGTCATCGGCAGCACGTTCAACAGGCGCACGACGCCGTTCCAGGTCTGGGACAGCGTCGCCGCCGTCGCGATCGCAGGTTTCGCCAGATCGGTGTCCGCGAGATCGATCGGCACCAGAATGGACTTGAACATCCGCGCGCCTCCTCGCCGCCAAGAACTATGCCTGCAGAACTTGGCATAGGACTGTCGCGGAAAAAACCAGCCGGATAAGGCGGCCTCTTGCCTCAGTCCTGCGGAGTCTGCTTCAGGAGTTTCGGCGTGACAAAGAGAACCAGCCGTCCGCGGCGGAATGCCACGTCGTCCCAGTCGTCGACCGCGAACTCGAACACCGCGAGGCCCGTGGTCGGCAGATTGTCGGCGAGCGCCTGCCGCGCCGCCGGTTCTCCGCTGCCGGCCAGTGCCAAGGCCAATTCATGCATTCCGGGATTGTGTCCGACCACCAGGAGCTGTTTCGGGTCGGAGGCGGCTGCGGTGTGAATGGTCTGCAGCAGCTGCGCTGGATCGGCGCCATAAAGTTCCGCTGGGAATTCGACCTGCGGCTGCGGCACGCGGTCCTGCACGGTTTCCCAGACCATTTCCCAGGTCTGCCTGGCGCGGACGGCCGGCGAAACCAGCACCGCATCGGGAAACGGGGGATGCCGTCCGATCCAGTTACCCATTTCGGCGGCGTCCTTGCGGCCCCGCTCGTCGAGACGACGGTCCTGATCGCGGCTGGAGGGCGCGTCGTGTTCGGTCTTGGCGTGACGCAGCAGCATCAAACGGCGCATGGGCGGCAATCTCGATTCGTGTCTCGTCTCAACTAGAGCATTTTCCGGAAGGGTTACACCGGCTCTCCGGAAGAAAATGCGATTGATAAAGGGCAACTAGAGCGTTTTCCGGCTCAAGGTAATCGGAAAACGCTTTAGTTTATCGGCGCAACTCTACAGGCACAGGGTCAGGACAAGGTGACAAAGCGTCGAAGGGTCCCTAAGAAAACGGCATGAGCGAGACTTCCACAACCCGCAACGACGGACCTGATGCCGAAGCGTTGCGCGAGCGCACACGGCTTTCGTTCGATCTCGACGTCGATATTTGCGTGGTCGGAGCTGGCCTGGCCGGACTGACGGTGGCGCTGGAGGCTGCGCGGATGGGCGCCAGCGTCGCCGTTCTGGAGGGCCGGCAACTCGGTTGGAATGCGTCGGGCCACCAGCTCGGCACCGTGATGCCGGGCTACAGCCTGCCGCTTCCGCAACTGATCGAGCGTGTCGGCTTGGAGAATGCCCGCGAATTGTGGTCGTTGTCGAGGCAGGGCGCCGAATTCGTCAGGGCGCTGGCCAGCGAAAATGTGATTCCGGGCATGGGCCTGACCGAGGGGGCGCTTGAAGTCTCCAACGTTGATGATGGCGACCAGTTGCTGCGCCGGCTGCAGATGCTGCGCGAGGATTTCGAGACCGACGTCGAAGGCTGGCAGGTCGATCGGGTGCGCGAGCAACTCGGCACCAACCGGTATTTTCACGGCATCTATTACCCGACGGCATTCCAGATCGACGGCCGCCGCTATGTTCATGGCCTCGCCGCGCTGGCGAAGCGGGCGGGCGCGCGGATTTTCGAGGATACGCCGGTGGTCAGCATCGACGCCTCCGGGATTCGCAAGCGGATCGTCACACCGTCGGCGCGGTTGCGCGCCTCGCATATCGTGCTTGCCGGCAATGTCCATCTTGGCGCGCCGCTGCGGCGGCTGTCGGATACGTTATTGCCGGTATGGCGCTACGCCGGCGTCACGGTTCCGCTCGGCGGGCGACTCGCCGATGTCATCGCGTTCAAGGGTTCGGTGCGCGATACCGATGGCATCGACCATTTCCGGGTCGTCGATGGCGACCGGTTGATGTGGACGAGTCCGGAAACCACCTGGGAGGTGCGGCCGCAGCGATTTGCATCCGCCATTTCCCGCCGGATCCAGACCATCTTTCCCCGGCTTGGCCGGCCCGACATCGCGGAGGTCTGGGGGGGCGTCACCGGACAGACCGTGCATGGCATGCCTCAGATCGGGCAGTTGCGGCGCGGATTGTGGGTTGCGAGCGGTTTTGGCCGCCAGGGCCTGAATACCGCGGCCATAGCGGGCCAATTGATCGCGCGCAGCATTCTGTGGGGTGATGAACGCTGGCGGTTGTTCTCGCCGTTCGAACTGGTCTGGGCAGGCGGCCCGATCGGCCGCGTCGCCGGACATCTCGTGGGTCTATGGGGGCGGAGCAGTTCTGCCGCGGCGGGCGCGCTGGCCCGTCACCGGGAACGGGTGCGGGCCCAGGAACTCCTCCGGGAGGCGCGATTGGCCGAAGACAATCGCCAAGCCGGTGTGCGGCCATCACCGCGCCGGCCGTCTCCCGTCGGTCGTTCGCCATCGGGCAGGGGACGATCGCCGCCACGGCGGCCGATGCCGATCCATCCCGAGCCGCCGGCTCCGGCAGATCATGGCGGAGCTGAAGACGTCTGAGATCGGCCACATCCGCTTGGTAGGGTCGGCCGGAAGAGGGGGGTCTCGGGAATGTGAGAAACTTTCCCGCCGTCCGATGTAACTTCCATCCCCGGGCACCGTATTTCAGGCGAGCCACCCGGATTTGTGCCGCATGGAGACCATCATGATCGACCGCCGCATTCTGCTCGCTTCTGTTGCCAGCGTGTTCGGTGTTGCCGCTTTGCGCTGGCTGCGCCTTTCGCCGGCCAAGGCCGCCGAAAAATTCGAGGTCGAAAAGACCGATGCCGAATGGCGCGCGCAACTGACGCCGGAGCAGTATGGCATCCTGCGCCAGGAAGGTACCGAGCGCCCCTGGTCGAGCCCGCTGTTGAAAGAGCACCGCAAGGGCATCTTCGCTTGCGCCGGTTGCGATCTGGCGCTGTTTTCCTCCGAAACCAAGTTCGACAGCGGCACCGGCTGGCCGAGCTTCTACAAGCCGCTCGACAACGCGGTCGGCGAGACCCAGGACCGGACGTTCGGGATGCTGCGCACCGAAGTGCATTGCCGCCGTTGCGGCGGCCATCTCGGCCATGTCTTCGACGATGGACCGAAGCCGACCGGCCTGCGCTATTGCATGGACGGCCTCGCGCTGACCTTCCACCCCGGCACCCCGCAGCCGAGCTGACGCCCCGGCAATTGTTGCCCCACCCGGCAAAAGCGCCCCGGTCCCTGACCGGGGCATTTTCATTTAAGCATCTGATATGATGGTGTTTTCGATCTTGGCATAACGCTTGCGACAGTCTCCATGAGTAGCGGCCGGGCCTTATGCCGATCGGCGGCCGCCGTATGGAATGTGGAGACAGTTATGGGTATCTTCGACGCGCTGACGACGGCGGTGGGCGGCTTGCAGGCGCAGTCTTTCGCGCTGCAGAACATTTCCGGCAACATCGCGAATGCCTCGACCACCGGCTACAAGGGCATCGACACCACCTTCGAGGATCTGATCCCCGACTCCACCACGCCCGACAAACAAGTGGCCGGTGGCGTGACCGCGTTCGCCCAGGCCACCATCACCACCCAGGGCACCGTTTCCTCCTCGACGGTCGCCACCAACATGGCAATCAATGGCGACGGCTTCTTTTCGGTGCAGGCGCCCACCGCCGTGGTCGACAACACGCCGGTTTTCAACGGCGTGACCGACTACACCCGCCGGGGCGACTTTCAGGTCAACGCCAACGGCAATCTGGTCAACGGCGCCGGCTACTATTTGATGGGGGTCGCGGTCGATCCGAAGACCGGAAACCCGCTCGGCAACGTTCCCCAGGTGCTTCAGTTTCAGAACAACTTCATTCCGGCGCAGGCATCCAGCGCCATTCAATACGCCGCGAACCTTCCGACCGTGCCGCAGACGGAGGCCAGCACGTCGGCGCTCGCCGGCACCATCACGGCGGACGGCGGCATCAACCCCGCCGACTTCGCAACCAATCCCTTGCTGATCGGCTCGGCGGCGCCGCTCGTCAACGCCCCCATCACCGGCACCGCCGTCGATAACCAGTTGGGCGTGGCGATCACTGGAACTACGGCGCTGTCGGGCACGACCGGAACCGACTCGCTGGTCTCGGGGTTCGCTGCCGGCGACAGCATAACCGTTGACGGCACGACCATCACGTTCGTCAGTTCCGGGGCGACCGGCGACGAGCTCAACGTCACCGACAGTGTGCAAGCGCTGCTCGACAAGATCGACACGATCACCGGCGCGCCGGCGGCGTCCATCTCAACAGCAACCCCGGGACCGGCAGGTAAGATCACTCTGAACACCGGCACCGAGGCGGATTTGACCATCACCGGCGATACGGCCAACGCAAAGGCCGCCCTCACGGGGCTCGGCTTCACTCTCAGCGGCGGCTCGATCACGCAGGCGCGTGCGGCGGGCACCAACGTCGGAACGGGTATCGTGACCGCCAACGACCTCTCGACGTTCACCAACGAATCCATCAGCGGCGGCGCGGTGACGGTCTACAACTCGGCGGGAACGCCCGTGAACCTGCAATTGCGCTGGGCCAAGACCGACAGCGCTTCGCTCGGCTCCGGACACCAGGACACCTGGAATCTTTTTTATCAGACCGATACGTCTGCGACGGGCACGCAGGCGGCGTGGGTCAATGTCGGCACGCCCTTCACCTTCAATTCCAGCGGTGCGCTGGCGTCTCCCAGTGGTACATCGATCAGCATTCCCAGCGTAAACGTCGACGGCCAGGCGCTCGGAGCGCTCTCTTTCAACTTCACCTCCAGCGCGCTGACGCAGTTTGCAAGCACGAGCGGCGCTGCGACCATCAATGGCATCACGCAGAACGGCTTTGCCGCCGGCCAGCTTCAGTCGGTGGCGATCAACAATTCCGGTATCGTGGTGGGCACCTTCTCCAACGGGCAGAACATCGATCTGGCTGAGGTCACGCTGTCGCACTTCAACGGCACCAACTATCTGAAGGCGATCGACGGTGGGGCGTATGAAGCCACCGACCAGTCGGGCGTAGCGATCCTTGGCGCGTCGGGTTCGATCAGCGGTTCCTCGCTGGAAGGATCGAACACCGACATCGCCGACGAGTTCACCAAGCTGATCGTGACCCAGCAGGCCTATTCGGCCAACACCAAGGTGATCACGACGGCCAACGACATGGTCCAGGATCTCCTCAACGTGCTGCGCTGATCGATCGGCACGGTTTGTTGATGTCATTGAAGGTGGGCAATTGAGATGGGTTTGAGTTCTGCCCTTGCCACTGCGATGGCCGGCCTGCGCGCCAACCAGGCGGCGTTGTCGATCATTTCGTCGAACGTCGCCAACGCGCAGACACCCGGTTATGTCGAGGAAGTTCCGAATCAGCTCGAGGTCGCGAGCGGCGGCTACGGCTCGACTGTCGAGACAGCCGGCGTCAACCGCACGCTCGATCTGTTCGTACAAAGTCAGTTGCGTACCGAGACGTCCGGCAGCGCCTATGCCACCCAGACTGCGAATATCCTGAACCAGCTGCAGAGCGTCTATGGCACGCCCGGCGGCGAGGGCACGCTGGAAACCGCTCTCAGCAACTTCACCACGGCGTTGCAGTCGCTGTCCAGCAGCCCGAGCGATACGTCGGCGCAAAGCGTCGCGGTATCGGCGGCGCAGTCGCTTGCCCAGCAATTGAACTCGACGACACAGGGCATCCAGGCACTGCGCACCAACGTCGATCAGGACATCGGCAATTCTGCGACGCAGGCCAATACCGACATGCAGCAGATTGCCTCGATCAATACCCAGCTGCAGGGATTGAGTCCGACCGATCCGCTGGCAGCCACGCTCGAAGATCAGCGCGACAGCGCGATCAACGACCTGTCGAGCCTGGTGGACATCAGGGTCGTGACCGACTCCTCGAACCAGGCCAACGTCTTCACGAATTCCGGCATCCAGCTCGTCGGCGCGGGGCTCGCCTCGCAATTCACCTACAGTTCGCCAGGCGCGCTGACCGCGAACTCGCTGTACAACACCAATCCGTCCCTGTCCGGTGTCGGAGCGCTCGACATCAAGATGCCCAATGGCGCATCGATTGACGTGGTCGCCAACAATGTCCTGGGCTCGGGCCAGATCGCGGCCGACATCAAGCTGCGCGACCAGACCCTGGTGCAGGCGCAGACCCAGGTCGACCAGCTGGCGGCCTCGATCTCGTCGTCGCTGTCCGATCAGACCACGGCCGGCACGGCGGTTACGGGTCCGCCAGCCGGGTTCAGCGTCAATACGTCGAGTGTATTGCCGGGCAATACGATCAATCTGACCTATACCAATCCCGCGACCAACGCCCAGCAGCAGGTCTCAATCGTCGATGTAGCCAATTCGTCGGTGCTGCCGCTGCAGAATGGGGCGAATGCCAATCCGCTGCTGGTCGGGGTCAATCTCTCGCTCGGCGCGGCCTCGGTGGCCTCGAATTTGAACGCGGCGCTGGGCAGCAGCGGCCTGACGTTCTCGGCCACCGGCACGGCTCCCAATCTGACGTTGACGGCGATGGGATCGAGCTCTGCCACGCTCACCGCGGCATCGACAACAACCACGGCCACCGCGCTGGCCAACGGCAGTCCGCAACTGGCACTCTTCACCGACGGGACGTCGCCCTATAGCGGCCAGACCACCGGCGGCTCGCAGATGACGGGATATGCCGGACGCATCACCGTGAATCCGGCGGTGCTCGCCGATCCTTCGGTGCTGAGCGACTACAGCACCTCGCCGGCGACGGCGGCCGGCGACAATGCGCGCTCCAGCTTCCTGTTCTCGCAGCTGACGTCGGGGACCTTCAGCTATTCGCCGCAGACCGGGCTCGGCTCGGCCGCACAGCCGTTCACGGGCACGATCACGAACTACCTGCAGCAGTTCGTCAGCCAGCAGGGCAACGCGTCGACGACGGCGACGCAATTGCAGCAGGGCCAGAGTGTCGTCGTCGCGACGCTGCAGCAGAAATTCAACTCGACTGCCGCTGTCAGCATCGACGCCGAAATGTCGAACTTGATCCAGGTGCAGAATACCTATGCGGCCAACGCTCACATCATGTCGGTGGTTCAAAGCATGATGCAGACGTTGCTCCAGGCTTGAGAGTAAGGCGCTCAACATGTCTATTAGCAGCATCAACTATGGCTCGTCTCTGCTCGGCCTGTCCGTACAGAACATCAATACGCAGCTCACCAACCTGTCGACCGAGCTTTCCAGCGGCGTGAAATCGACCAACTATGCCGGTATGGGTGTCGATGAAGGCTTTGCCATCGCGGCGCGGGCGCAGCTTGCGAACATCTCCGCGTTCACCGACACGATGACCAATGTCAACACCATCATCTCCTCGGCCAACAGCGCGCTGCAGTCGATCTCGCAACTTGCTGGCGACGTGCAGAGTGCCGCCACCTCCAGCGGGCAGAGTTTGACCAGCACCGGACAGACCATCGGCCAGCAGACTGCACTGTCAAATCTGTCCGCCCTCGTCGGCATCCTCAACACCCAGGTCGGCAGCCGCTACATCTTCTCCGGCTCGGCCATCAACAAGCCGGCGGTCGCCTCCGCCAGCGACATTCTCAACGGCACCGCGACGCAGGCCGGATTGACCCAGGTGATCGCCGAACGCCAGCAGGCCGATCTCGGCAGCGACGGTCTTGGCCGCCTGGCAATCACCGGGCCATCGTCGACGCCGCCCTCGACTTCGGTACAGGTGGCAGAGGACGCCGCGGGTTCCCCGTTCGGCTTCAAGTTGAGCTCGGTAACCTCGTCGCTTACCGGCGCCACGGTGACCGGCCCCTCCGGCTCGCCGGAGTCGATTTCGGTCTCCATGCCCACCAATCCGAATCCGGGCGATCAGATCAGCTACACCTTCAATCTGCCCGACGGCACCAGCGAATCCATCCAGTTGACCGCGACCAGTACGTCGCCGCCGCCGACCGGCAGCTTCACCATCGGCACGACTGCGGCGGCGACGGCGGCGAACCTGCAGGGGGCCCTCAACTCGTCGATCAGCACGCTGGCTGGCACCTCGCTGGTGGCGGCATCGGCGGTCGAGGCGGGAGATAATTTCTTCAACACCGACAGCACGGCCACCGGTACCGTCGCCACCAGCCAAGCCGGCACGCCGATCACGGGCACGACGGCGCTGTCGGGCACGTCGGGCACGGACTCGCTCTCCTCGGGCTTCGCCCCCGGCGATACCATCACCGTCGACGGCACGCCCATCACCTTCGTCTCCTCCGGCGCGACCGGCAACGAGCTCAACGTTACCGACAGCGTCCAGACCTTGCTGTCGAAAATCGACCAGATCACTGGCACATCGACGCCATCGAGCATCGATGGCGGCGCGGTCACGCTGACCACCAACAACGCCTCGAGCTTCTCGATCACGAGTTCGAACCCGGCCGCGCTCGCAGCGCTCGGCTTCGGCGGCGGCACGGTTACGGCGCTGCAGCCGCCGCTGCGGGTCTCCGGCACGCCCTTGGGCTCGGCGACCAGCCTGGTGAACGGCTCGGCCGATACGGTGGCCTGGTATACCGGCAATTCCGGCCCCGGCTCTGCGCGCGCGACCTCGACGGTGCAGATCGA
>NZ_JBAURI010001245.1:0-2566 GCF_049581145.1 Bradyrhizobium sp. | reverse complement strand
GGCCTGATCTACGTCAATCCGGAAGGCCCGAACGGCAAGCCCGATCCGGCCGCGGCGGCCCGGGATATCCGCGAAACCTTCCGCCGCATGGCGATGAACGACGAAGAGACGGTCGCGCTGATTGCCGGCGGTCACACCTTCGGCAAGACCCATGGCGCCGGCGATGCCTCTCTGGTGGGCCCGGAGCCGGAAGGTGCCGACATCGAGGAGCAGGGTCTCGGCTGGACCAGCAAATACGGCACCGGCAAAGCCGATGATGCGATCACCTCTGGCCTGGAAGTGATCTGGACCACGACGCCGACCAAGTGGAGCAACAACTTCTTCGATAATCTGTTCGGCTACGAATGGGAGCTGACCAAGAGCCCGGCCGGCGCCAACCAGTGGACTCCGAAGGGCGGTGCGGGTGCCGGCACGGTGCCGGATGCGCATGATCCGTCGAAGCGTCACGCGCCGTCGATGCTCACCACCGACCTCGCGCTGCGGGTCGATCCGGCCTACGAAAAGATCTCGCGGCGCTTCCACGAGCATCCGGACCAGTTCGCCGACGCGTTTGCGCGGGCGTGGTTCAAGCTGACGCATCGCGACATGGGCCCGATCGTGCGTTATCTCGGCCCGCTGGTGCCGAAGGAAGTGCTGCCATGGCAGGACCCGGTCCCCGCCGTCGATCATCCGCTGATCTCCGAGCAGGACATCGCGACGCTGAAGGCGAAGATCCTGGCGTCCGGCCTGTCGGTGTCGCAGCTGGTTGCCACCGCCTGGGCGTCGGCGTCGACCTTCCGCGGCTCCGACAAGCGCGGCGGAGCCAACGGGGCGCGGATTCGCCTGGCGCCGCAAAAGGATTGGGAGGTCAACCAGCCCGCCGAGCTGGCGAAGGTCCTGAGCAGGCTGGAGGCGATCCAGAAGGAGTTCAACGCACAGGCCTCCGGCGGCAAGAAGGTCTCGCTGGCGGACCTGATCGTGCTGGGCGGCAACGCGGCGGTCGAGGCAGCCGCGAAAAAGGCCGGGCACGACGTCAAGGTCCCGTTCACGCCCGGACGGACGGATGCCTCGCAGGAGCACACCGACGTGGAGTCGTTCGCCGTGCTGGAGCCGGCCGCGGATGGCTTCCGCAACTACCTGCGCAAGGGGCATCCGATGTCGGCAGACGAGCATCTGCTGGATCGGGCGGAGTTGCTGACGCTGACGGCGCCCGAGCTAACTGTTCTGATCGGCGGCCTGCGCGTGCTGAATGCAAATGTCGGGCAGTCCAGGCACGGCGTCTTCACCCGCACTCCGGAGGCGCTGACCAACGACTTCTTCGTAAACCTGCTCGACATGGGCACGGCGTGGAAGCCGGCTTCGACAGAAGGCGCCTACGAGGGCCGCGACCGCGCCACGGGTCAGCTGAAGTGGACCGGCACGCGGGTGGATCTGTTGTTCGGTTCGCACTCCCAGCTCCGCGCCATCGCGGAAGTCTACGCGGCGGCCGACTCCAGGCAGCGGTTCGTCCACGACTTCGTCGCGGCATGGACCAAGGTGATGAACCTCGATCGCTTCGATCTCGCCTGATCGCGGCCGGCAAGTACGATGTGGGTCCCGGCCTTGCGCCGGGCCCCACCAACGCGCTTCTTAGATGCGCTTCCCGGTATCCCCGCGACGTCGGTTTTCGCACTCAACCGTCGATCCGGCCCTGGAGCCCCACACGCCGGCCTCTCTATCTTGAGCCGGGACGTAGCTTCTCACCAACTTGATCCTGTGGTTATGGGTCCCGGCTCAAGGCCGGGACGACGTGTTGGATGCAGCAGCAACTGCTGTAGGGCCGCGTTTGGCGGAGTCCAAGCGACGCCCATGGCGCTTCGGCTGCTGGCGAGCGCGCTTGTTGCGAGCGCTATGCCAGCCGCGACTGCAGCGCAATTTTCGTGGCAACTGTCCAAGGGCCGATACGCATCTTGAGCGCTGCGCGGTCAAATGCCGCAGGCCAATATCGATCTCGTTTCGCCGGCGAAAGGCTCCTCACGGGGCGACGAAATACGTCGTTTCATGAGGCAAATGAGGCCACTGCGTTCTGGCTGGCCATCATTGTAACCGAATGTAACCAACCAACGGCGCAAATGCAGCACACGCGGTCCGGGCCACACGCCCGACCGTTGGACGGGCCACCCCACGGCGTGTAAACGGGGCGCGGATCAAGTGCACATCTCATGAGCCTGTCGAAACCGTTCATACTCCGGCCTGTCGCCACGACGCTGCTGACGTTCGGCCTGTTCGCCGCCGGTATCATCGCGTTCTTCAAGCTTCCGGTCTCGCCGCTGCCCGATGTCGATATCCCGACGATCTCGGTGCAGGCGACGCTGCCGGGCGCGAGTCCGGAGGATGTGGCGGCGACCGTTGCGAGCCCGCTGGAACGGCATCTCGGCCAGATCGCCGATGTCAACGAAATGACGTCGCAGAGCTCGCTCGGCTCCGCGCGCGTCAATCTGCAGTTCGGCATCGATCGCGACATCAACGGCGCCGCCCGCGACGTGCAGGCGGCGATCAACGCTTCGCGCGCCGATCTGCCGAGCTCGCTGCGCAGCAACCCGACCTA
>NZ_JBAURI010001244.1:0-13937 GCF_049581145.1 Bradyrhizobium sp. | reverse complement strand
CTTGGTCACCATGGCGTGGAACATCAAGCGGATGTTCGCCCTCAGCACCGTTTGAGCCGCCCACGACGGCGGATGAGACCGATTAGGCGGATGATGGGAATAAGGAATAAGTCCGACAGGCTGCTAGGGTCCGCGATTTGCTGGCGGCAACGCAGCCATGACCGTGCTCCATTGCCTCGCTCCGCCAAGTTTGGTCAGGTGCGCACCCCTGCGGATCAACGGACCGCGGACCGAGGAGGAAACATGAAGAATCGTATTACCGGGCGTTCGGCATTCCTTGCGCTGCTCAAGGACGAGGGTATCACCCATCTGTTCGGCAATCCCGGCACCACCGAACTGCCGATCATGCATGCGCTGAAGGACCATCCCGATCTCACCTATGTGATGGCGATGCAGGAAAGCCTGGTGGTCGCGATCGCCGACGGTTTCAGCCGCGCCTCGGGGCGGCTGGTGGCCTGCAACGTCCATGTCGCGCCCGGCCTCGGCAACGCGATGGGCTCGCTCTACAACGCAAAGTTCACGGGCACCCCGATGATCCTGACCGCCGGGCAGCAGGAGCAGGGCCACGGGCTGATGGAGCCCGTGCTGTATGGGCCGCTCGTGCAGATGGCCGAGCCGCTGGTGAAATGGGCAGTCGAGGTGACGCGGCTGGAGGATCTGCCGCGCATCGTGCGCCGCGCCGCCAAGATCGCGACCACGCCGCCGACCGGGCCGGTGTTCATCTCGCTGCCGGGCGACATCCTCAATGCCGAGGCCGGCATCGAGCTCGGCCGTTCGACGCGCGTCGATACCCGGGTGAAACCCTCGGACGAGGCGCTGCAGGCGTTGACCCTGCGCATCCTGAAGGCGCAGCGTCCGGTGATCGTCGCCGGCGACGAGATCGTCAAGAGCGACGCGCTGCAGGAGGCCGCCGCGTTGGCCGCAACGCTCGGCGCGCCCGCATACCAGTGCTCGACGCCTTACGGCGCGCATTTCCTGTCGGAAAGCCCGTGCTTCATGGGCGCGCTGTCGCGGCTGCAGCAGCAGGTGCGCGAACTGCTGTCGCCTTTCGATCTGATGATCGTGCTCGGCGCCGATCCGCTGCGGATGTCGGTCTACAGCGAGGTCGATCCGATGCCCGAGGGATTGTCGATGATCCAGATCGGCCTGGTCGATTGGGACCTCGCCAAGAATTATGGCGCGGAGATCGCGCTGAAGGCCGATGTGAAGGAGACGCTCCGCGCGCTGGTGCCGGCGTTGAAGGCCGCCGGCGGCGCCGCGCTGGAGGCGCGCGCCAGGCAGGGCATCGCCGAACTGGCGGCGAAGAACTGGACGGCGAAGCGGACAGCGCTGATCGAACAGATCGGCAAGGCTGGCGCGAAATCGCCGATCGATCCGGACGTCCTCTCGCTGCGGGTGGTCGAGGCGATGCCCGACAACGCCATCCTGGTCGATGAAGGGTTGACCTCCGGGCGGCAGCTTCTCGCGCTGCGGCCGCATCGCGACCGTTATGGCTACCACGCGCTCGCCTCTGGCGGCATCGGTTGGGGCCTGCCGGCCTCGGTCGGCGTCAGTCTGGCGAATCCGCATCGGCCGGTGGTGTGTTTTTCCGGCGATGGCAGCGCGATGTATTCTATCCAGGCGCTGTGGACCGCAGCGCATCACAAGCTGCCGCTCAACGTGGTCATCGCCAACAATGGCGGCTACCGCATCATCAAGCAGCGGCTATTGGCCTTCCATGGCGACGATCATTATGTCGGCATGGATTTCGCAGACCCGAAGGTCGATTTCGCCGGCATCGCCACTTCGCTCGGGCTGGAGGCGATCACGATCAGCGACGCCGGCGAGTTGAAGTCGAAACTGTCGGACGCGTTCAATCGCCCAGGTCCGAAGCTGATCGAGGTAATGGTGGACGGCTCCGTTTGAGGCTGCCGGTCATTCCCTGGCGCACCAAATGCGCCCCGATGCATGCCAGATCATCAGACCTCGCTCAATACCTTCTCGATCGATGCCAGCCGAGATTTCATCTGGGCAAAATCCGAC
The DNA here is from genome assembly GCF_049581145.1 of Bradyrhizobium sp. GTDB lineage: Bacteria > Pseudomonadota > Alphaproteobacteria > Rhizobiales > Xanthobacteraceae > Bradyrhizobium. Next base: position 11,915 of record NZ_JBAURI010001244.1, on the reverse strand, counting down.
TGCAGGGCTGACAACGCTGCGGCGCTGGCCGACTGTGCGCTCGCGGCGACCTCAGCGAGATTCCGATAGGCGTTCTGGTTGTCGGCCAATGCTTTGGTCTGTCGCGCGGCGGAAAAGTATTTCATGCCGAAGACGAGTACGACCGTCACTAGCATGAGCACTGTCAGGACGAAAAACACGGTGGAATGGGCAGTCATTGGTGGTCTCCGTTTACTCGGGTTTGGCGTGTTGGGATGTTAACGTCTTGACGGCTTCGACGATGGTCGCAGGTCTGAGGTCGATGGCGAAATCCGTCGCGGCGAAATAGTTGAGCGCTTTTCCGTCGTCCGAGAGCTCGAGCTTGCTGGAAACCAGTCCGGCATCCTCCAGCTTCTGCAAGTGCAGATGGAGCAGCGGACGGCTGATGCCGATCTCGCGCGCCAGCCGGCTGACATAATTGCGTCCGCCGGCATGCAGCGTGGCGACGATCCGCAGCCGGTGTGGGTTGGCGAGCGCCGATAGCATTGCCAGCATTTTGTCGCCCCGTCGCATTCGGCTCTCTTTATTCATGTGTAATAAATACCTGACATATGAAATAGCCGCCGTCAATAGCCGGCATGGTGGCGGGAGGGTTTGAGGTAGCCCGTCAGGCGCGAGTTCGAGCAGCGCATCCATCGATCCAAAGAATAACTTTACGACGTTTGATGGATTGCCGGGCCTTCGCCTCGCCGAAGGGGCTCCGGCCCCGCAGGCGGGTCGAGCGCGGCAATGACGGAGGCGTGCCTACTTCGCCTTCGCGGCCACGACCGGCCGATACTGCGCGGCCGGATGCGGTATCCCGAGCCGTGCATGTCCCGCCCCGAACAGTTTTTCGCGCAGCGTGCCGGCGCTATAGTCGGCCTTGTACCGTCCGCGCCGGGTCAGTTCCGGCACCAGCATGTCGCTGACATCCTCGAAATCGCCAGGCGACACCGCAAACGGCATGTTCAGCCCGTCGACGTCGGTCGCTTCGAACCAGGCCTCGATCTCGTCGGCGACTTTCTCGGGGGTGCCGACGATGACGGGTCCGATGCCGCCGATGCCGACATGTTCGGCGACCTCGCGTACGGTCCAGACCCGGTCCGGATCGGCGCGGGTGATGTTGTCCATCGCGGAGCGGCCGGCATCGTTCTGGACGTGGCGGACCTGCTGGTCCAGTGCATAGGTCGAGAAATCGACGCCGGTCCAGCCCGACATCAGCGCCAGCGCGCCCTCGGGGCTGATGTGGCGGCGATAGTCGTCATATTTCGCTTTGGCTTCCGTTTCCGTCCGGCCAAGGACCACCGTCATCATGCTGAACATCAGGATCTCGGCGGGGTTGCGCCCGAGTTCCCCGGCGAGCTTGCGGATCGCCGCCACCCGCGGCGCGATCACTTTTGCCGATGGTCCCGACATGAACACGCACTCGGCGTGCTGAGCGGCGAATTGCCGTCCGCGCGGCGAGGTGCCGGCCTGATAGAGCACCGGCGTGCGTTGTGGCGATGGCTCGCTCAGATGGATGGCATTGAGGCGGTAGTTCCTGCCCTCATGGACGACGCGATGCACTTTCGCCGGGTCGGTGAAGACGCCGCGCGCGCGGTCGCGCATCGCCGCATCATCCTCCCAGCTGCCTTCCCAGAGCTTGTAGACCACCTCCATATATTCGTCCGCGATGTCGTAGCGGTCGTCATGCGCGGTCTGCCTGTCCTTGCCCGAGCCGCGGGCGGCGCTGTCGAGATAGCCGGTCACCACGTTCCAGCCGATCCGTCCCTCGGTCAGATGGTCGAGCGTCGACATCCTCCTGGCAAAAGTGTAGGGCGGCTCGAACGACAGATTGCTGGTGACGCCGAAACCGAGATGCTTTGTGACCGCGGCCATCGCTGAAATCAGCAGCAACGGCTCATTCGCCGGCGTCTGCGTCGCGTTGCGAAGCGCCGCATCGGGGCTGTTGCCATAGACGTCATAGACCCCGAGCACGTCGGCCAGAAACAGGCCGTCGAAGCGGCCGCGCTCCAGCGTTTTGGCGAGATCGATCCAGTACGGCAGCCGGTTGTACTCGGCAGTGCGGTCGCGCGGGTGGGTCCACAGCCCTGGCGACTGGTGCGCCACGCAGTTCATGGCGAAGGCGTTGAGCCGGATTTGTTTGGTCATGATGGCGTGTGGGTGCCGGAGGAAAACAGCTGCAAATTGCTGCATTCCAGCCGAGCTTGGCAAGCTCAATTCGCCGAGCGCCGGCCACTTCCAGCCGTGCCGATATCCCGATAGGCTGCCGTCACAGATTTCGCGACGCAATGGGAAAACATGAGCAGAGCCGACGCTATCGAACGGGCCCATCAGCACATCCAATCCGGCGATTTCCTGAAGGACCTCGATCGCCGGGTGGCCTATCGCACGGAAAGCCTGAACGCCGAACGGCGCGATGTCTTGCGCGCCTATCTGGAAGAGGAGATGAAGCCGGCGTTGTCTGTGCTCGATTTCACCTCCAGGCTGGTCGAATCGCCGAGCGGCAAGACACCGTTTCTCGTGGCCGAACATCACGAAAACCCGTCGGCGCCGACCGTCCTGATGTATGGCCACGGCGATGTCGTCGACGGCATGGCTGGCGAATGGCGCGACGGGCTGGATCCCTGGCGAACGACGACGGTCGGCAACCGCGTCTATGGCCGCGGCACTGCCGACAACAAGGGCCAGCACAGCATCAACATGGCGGCGCTGCGCGCGGTTCGCGAGGCGCGCGGCGGCAAGTTCGGCTTCAATGCCAAATTCGTCCTCGAGATGGGCGAGGAGACCGGCTCGCCTGATCTCGGCGCGGTCTGCCGATCCCTGCGCGACGAGCTGAAGGCCGATCTGTTCATCGGCTCCGACGGGCCACGGCTGGCCGCGGACCGGCCGACCGTATTCTTGGGCTGTCGCGGCGGCATCCGCATCCATCTCGATGTGAACCTGCGCGAGGGAGGCCATCATTCCGGCAATTGGGGCGGCGTGCTGGCCAATCCCGCGACCATTCTCGCGAATGCGATCGCGACGCTGGTCGACGGCCATGGCCGCCTGCTGCTGGATCAATTGAAGCCGCCGCTTCTGACCAATCAGATCAAGGCCTTCCTGGCCGATGTCGAGATCAAGCCGATGGCCGAGGAGCCGGCGCTGTCGGAGAATTGGGGCGAGCAGGGCCTGTCCGCCGCCGAGCGGCTCTACGCCTGGAACACGCTGGAAGTGCTGGCGATCTCGGCCGGCAACATCGACAAGCCGGCCAACGCCATTCCGGGCCGGGCGCGAGCCGTGCTGCAGCTTCGCTTCGTGGTCGGGACCAAATACGAGGCCGTCGTCGACGCCGTGCGGACGCATCTCGAAGCGAAGGGTTTCCCCATGATCGAGGTCAGCGCGACACAAAGCTTTGTTGCCTCACGGACCGATTTCGACAGCCCCTGGATCGACTGGGCGGCGCAATCGATCCGGCAGACCACCGGCAAGCCGCCCGCGGTGCTGCCGAATTTCGGCGGTTCGCTGCCCAATGACGTGTTTTCAGAAGGACTGGGCCTGCCGACGATCTGGGTGCCGCATTCCTATCCCGGCTGCTCACAGCACGCGCCGGATGAACATATTTTGCTCAACGTCACCGAACAGGCGCTCGGCATCATGGCCGGCCTGTTCTGGGATCTCGGCGAGCTGCCGCGTCCGCTGTAACTCCTGACCTTCGGCACCTTCGGCCTGGCATTCCTGGTGCGCCCGATCGGCGGCGTTCTGCTCGGCGCCTACGCCGACGGCCAGGGCCGCAAGGCCTCGCTGATGGTGTCGATCGTGCTGATGACGGTCGGCACGCTCGCCATCGCCATCATGCCGAGCTATGAGACGATCGGGCTCTTGGCGCCAATCGGCGTTCTTGCCGCGCGTCTGGTCCAGGGATTTTCGGCCGGCGCCGAATTCCGCAGCTCGACCGCCTTTCTGGTCGAGCATATGCCACACCGGCGCGGTTTTGTCGCGAGCTGGCAATTCGCCAACCAAGGGCTCGGCCGGGTGCTGTCGTCGGCATTCGGCGTCGGCCTCACGGTATGGATGACGACGGCCGGCCTGAGCGCATGGGGCAACGTCTCGGACCGCATCGGGCGCACCACGCACATGATCGCGGTCGGCCTCCTGATCCTGGTCTCGGCGTTTCCGGCCTTCACGGTATTGACGCGGACGCCGGTCCCGGCGGTGATCTTGCTCGCCGTGGTCTACCTCGCCGTGCTGAAGACGATCTATTTCGGGCCGCTCGCGGCGCTGATGTCGGAATTGTTCCCGCCGGCAACCCGCGCCACCGGCCTGGGCCTCAGCTACAATATCGGCGTGACCCTGTTCGGCGGCATGGCGCCGGCGACCATCACCTGGCTCGGCACCTTTGCGCTGATCGGTGATCTCGCTCCCGGCTACTACCTCACCGTGATTGGCGTCATGAGTCTCGCCGCGCTGATCGCGATCCGGACGAGGGGGCGGATTCTTTCGGGGCGTGACGCGGCCGAAGCCGACCCGGCCTGCTTCATGTCGCGGTCGTGGCCGTAGATCGGTCAAAATGCCGCCGAAAGCCGCATTCTTTTTCGGCCCGGTTTATGCAAGCATTTCCGGGCCATCATCCAATCGGGAGAGGACGAATGAAGCAATCGCATCTCTGGGGCCTCGCGCTCGCCGCCATGTTCTGTGCAGGCTCGGTCCGTGCCGAGGAGCTCACCGGGACGCTGAAGACCATCAAGGAGACCGGTGCCATCACGCTCGGCTTCCGCGACTCCTCGATCCCGTTCTCCTATCTCGACGACAACCAGAAGCCGGTCGGCTTCGCCATGGACATCTGCTACAAGATCGTCGACGCCGTGAAGAAGGAGCTCAAGCTCGACAAGCTCGAGGTCAAGCTCAATCCGGTGACCTCCTCGACCCGCATCCCGCTGCTCGCCAACGGCACCATCGATCTCGAATGCGGCTCGACCACCAACAACGCAGAGCGCGAGAAGCAGGTTGCCTTCACCAATACGCATTTCCTGACCGCGAGCCGCTTCGTCTCGAAGAAGGTCAATAAGCTGACCATGATCGATGACCTCAAGGGCAAGCCGGTGGTCTCGACCTCAGGAACCACCAACATCAAGCAGCTCACCGAGGCCAACGCCGCGCGCAATCTCGGCATCACCGTCATTCCGGCCAAGGACCACGCCGAGGCGTTCCTGATGGTGGAGACCGACCGCGCCGCGGCCTTCGTGATGGACGACATCCTGCTCGCTAGCCTCGTCGCCGGATCGAAGGACCCAAGCGCGTATGTCATCTCCAAGGACGAGTTCTCCACGCCCGAGCCCTACGGCATCATGCTGCGCAAGGACGATCCGGCCTTCAAGAAGCTGGTCGATGCCGCGACCGCGGCGCTCTATACCAGCGGCGAGGGCCAGAAGCTCTATGACAAATGGTTCATGCAGAAGATCCCGCCGAAGGGCCTGAACCTCAACACGCCGATCGCACCGGCATTGAAGTACGAATTCGCTCATCCGTCGGATTCGCCGGATCCGGCCTCCTACAAGGCCATGTGAGGCGCGCCGGCGGCACCGTCCCGTGAACTATCATTGGAACTGGCACATTTTTCTCGAGCCGTCCCCCGACGGCAACGGCACCTATCTCGATATGCTGTTGTCGGGACTGCTGCTGACCATCGAGACCGCGCTTTGTGCCTGGGCGATTGCATTCGTTCTCGGATCGGTGGTCGGCGTGCTGCGTACGCTGCCGTCGAAGACGGCATCCTGGGCCGGCTTCGCCTATGTCGAGTTCTTCCGCAACATGCCGCTGCTGGTGCAGCTGTTCATCTGGTTCTTCGTTCTGCCGGAACTGCTGCCGCAGGCGTGGGGGCTCTGGATGAAGCAGATGCCGCACGCGCCGTTCTATACGGCGGCGATCGGGATCGGGCTGTTCATGTCGGCGCGTGTCGCCGAGCAAACCCGTTCCGGCATCAATTCGCTGCCGCGCGGCCAGAAACTGGCCGCAACGGCGCTTGGCCTGACCACGGCGCAGGTCTACCGCCATGTGCTGTTGCCGATGGCATTCCGGATCATCCTGCCGCCACTGACGTCCGAATTTCTCAACACCATCAAGAATACGTCGGTCGCCATCACCATCGGCCTGATCGAATTGACCGGCGCGGCACGCTCGATGCAGGAGTTTTCCTTTCAGGTATTCGAGGCCTACACTGCGGCGACCGTGATGTATTTTCTGATCAACATCGTGGTCGTCACCCTGATGCGCGTGATCGAGCGCAGCGTGGCGGTCCCGGGCTACATCACCGGGAAATGAGCCGCAGCGATGTTCAGCAATTTCGATTTCGATGTCATCCGCCGCTCGCTCGGCTATCTGTTCCTCGACGGCATGCGATTCACGCTGACGCTGACGGCGTTGGCCGCGCTCGGCGGCGTGGTGTTCGGCACGTTGATCGCCCTGATGCGATTGTCGGGATACCGGCTGCTCGGCCGCGCCGCCGGGCTCTATGTCGACCTGATGCGATCCTTGCCGCTGGTGCTCGTGATCTTCTGGTTCTACTTCCTGGTGCCCTATATCGGGCAGTGGCTGACGGGCGCCTCGCGGCCGATGCCGGTCGGCGCGTTTGCCTCCTCGCTGATCACGTTCACGCTGTTCGAGGCGGCGTATTTCTCGGAGATCATGCGCGCCGGCATCCAGTCGATCTCGAAGGGACAACCCGCCGCCGCGCAGGCGCTCGGCCTCAGCTATGGCCAGACCATGCGTTACGTCGAGCTGCCGCAGGCGTTCCGCAACATGCTGCCGGTGCTGTTGACCCAGACGATTGCGCTGTTTCAGGATACCTCGCTGGTCTATGTGGTGTCGATCACCGACTTTTTGGGTGCGGCAAGCATCGTGGCGCAGCGCGACGGCCGGCTGGTCGAAATGTATCTGTTCGCTGCCGTCGTCTATTTCCTGATGTCCAGCCTTGCGTCCTTTGGCGTCCGCCGCCTGCAGGCACGCATCGCCATCGTCCGCTAGAGCGTTTTCCGATTAATCGGAAAACACTCCAGTTGTTTTTTATTGGTCGCATTTTCTTGCGGAAAGCCGGTGTCCACCTTTCCGGAAAATGCTCTAGATAGCGGGCCGCATGATCGAGATCAGCCATGTCGACAAATGGTACGGACCGAGCTTTCAGGCGCTCAGGGATTGCAGCACCTCGGTCGCCAAGGGCGAGGTGGTCGTGGTGTGCGGACCGTCCGGCTCGGGCAAGTCGACCCTGATCAAATGCGTCAATGCGCTGGAGCCGTTCCAGCGCGGTGAGATCATCGTCGACGGCATCAAGGTCAATGATCCCCGGACCAATCTGCCGAAGCTGCGCGCCCGGGTCGGCATGGTGTTCCAGCATTTCGAATTGTTTCCGCATTTGCGGATCATCGACAATCTGTGTTTGGCGCAGGAAAAAGTGCTGCGCCGCGGCCACGATGCGGCGCTCGCCAAGGCCACCAAGCTATTGGAGCGCGTCGGGCTGCAGGACCACGCCCGCAAATACCCGGCCGAGCTGTCCGGCGGCCAGCAGCAGCGGGTGGCGATTGCGCGCGCGCTCGCGATGGACCCGATCGCGATGCTGTTCGACGAACCGACCTCGGCGCTCGACCCCGAGATGATCAGCGAGGTGCTGGATGTGATGGTCGATCTTGCGCGCGACGGCATGACCATGATGGTGGTGACTCACGAAATGGGCTTCGCCAGCAAGGTCGCGCATCGCGTGATCTTCATGGACCATGGCGAGATCGTCGAGGACGCATTGAAGACCGACTTCTTCGGCAAGCCCCGCAGCGACCGCGCACAGAAGTTTTTATCGAAGATATTGTCACATTGAATGCCGGCCCTCCATCGATTGGTGCCATCAACCACCGCCGTCATTCCGGGGCGCCCCGAAGAGGCGAATCTCAGATGAGCAATGGCGCATCGGGCAATCTGGAGATTCCAGGTTCACGCGTCGCGTGCCCAAAATGGCGGCTGGAGCGACTGTCCCTGTGACGGCGGCACTGTCCATATGACGCCGTGCGGGGTTTATCCATATTAACAATTCCCGTATACGGTGCGCGTCACCGCTTCGCATGTCCACAGGAGAACTCGCTTGGACCAGATCGCCTATGTCAACGGTTCGTTCGTGCCCCTTGCTGACGCCAAGGTCTCGATCCTCGACCGCGGATTCCTGTTCGCCGACGGCATCTACGAGGTCGCGGCGGTTCTCGACGGCAAGCTGATCGACAACGCCTCGCACTTGGCGCGGCTCGAGCGCTCGGTCGGCGAAATCTCGCTGAAATTGCCCGAGACGATCGAGCGCATCCAGGAGATCCAGCAGGAGCTGGTCGCCCGCAACAATCTGGTCAACGGCATGGTCTATCTCGAAGTGACGCGCGGCGCGGATACGGGGCGCGATTTTGCTTTCCCGAAGGACGTCAAGCCGACCCTGATCCTGTTCACCGCGGTGAAGGACATCGTCAACGCGCCGTCCGCCAAGACCGGCATTGCCGTCATCACCGTGCCCGACATCCGCTGGGCGCGGCGCGACATCAAGAGCGTGGCGCTGCTCGCGCAAGTGCTGGCCAAGCAGGCCGCGGCCGAAGCCGGCGCCGGCGAAGCCTGGATGATCGAGGACGGCAAGGTGACCGAGGGCGGCTCCTCGTCGGCTTTCATCCTGACCCAGGATGACGTGCTGGTGACGCGGCACAATGGCAGCGAGATCCTGCCGGGCTGCACCCGCAAGGCGGTGGTGGCGCTGGCCGAGGAGCGCCAGCTCCGCGTCGAAGAGCGGGCGTTCTCGGTCGAGGAAGCCCTGGCCGCGAAGGAGGCCTTCATCACCAGCGCCACCGTGTTCGTGCAGTCGGTGGTGTCGATCGACGGCAAGACGGTCGCTGGCGGCAAGCCGGGCCCGATGACCAACCGTCTGCGCGAAATCTATGTCGAGTTCGCCAAGGCGACGGCGGTCTAGGTCTAGGCGGCCGCCGTTGCCGCCTTGGCCTTCACTGGAGGCACCGCGCGGAAGGAAATCGCGAGCCGGTTCCAGGCATTGATGGTTGCAATCAGCATGGTGAGGTTGACAGTTTCGGCTTCCGAGAAATGCCTGCGAACCTCGTCATAAAGATCATCTGGCGCATGCGTTTCCGAAATCCGCGTTACCGCCTCGGTCCAGGCCAGCGCTGCGCGCTCGCGGTCGGTATAGAGCGGCGTCTCACGCCAGGCATCCAACAGATAAAGCCGCTGCTCGGTCTCGCCGTGCTTGCGAGCGTCTTCGGTGTGCATGTTGATGCAGAAGGCGCAGCCATTGATCTGGGACGCCCGTGTCTTGACCAACTCGATCAGGGACTGCTCGAGGCCGGAACCTTGGACCTGCGCTTCCAACGCGCTCAGCGCTTTTACGGTGTCGGGCGCGGCGTGATAAAAGTTCATGCGGGGTTTCATACTCGTTCTCCTCTTCGGTTTGGTCTCCGATGCGCTCCGTCTGAGCGAGCCATTGGGGTCTCTTCAAGAGCAGAGACGCGGCGAGGGCAATGATCAGCGCGGCACCGGGCGGATGGAAGGCCTCACCGAAGGCCAGGATGAAGGCCTGCTTCTGCGCCACTCGACCTATGGCGGCCCAGCCGCGCCGCAAGGCGTCGGTCCGGTCGATCGCGCTGTGGAGTGATGAAATATTGCGTGAGCTATTCCGGCCGGCTGGCCCGGCTGTTGCCGGAATACCGGTCAGGTCGAATTTTCCATGAACCCGGTGCTTCCACATCGCCGCCATCTTCCGGCGAAATCTCTTGGCGAAACCCTTCGGCAAATGTTCGGGCCTTCATTGATCTTCTGTGCAGCATTCTGACGAACAACAAAATTTGATCAGTCCCTATTCGTGAGGGGATGACCGCGCCATCTGGATCGGCCCGGGGCGATGCCGTAACGTAGTTTCGTCATGAAGCGCATCGCCATCGCCTTGCTCGCGGTGTTTGCCGCCGCGATCGCAGCCGACCGGGCCACCGCCGATGGCGTGCCGTTCGGGCCGCCGCCAGGTGCGGAGCTGTCGGCCGCCAAGCTTGCGGCGATCGACGTTTTTCTCAATGGCGAGATCGCCGCGGGCCGGATTCCCGGTGCCATCGTGCTGGTCCAGCAGCACGGCAAGCCGGTCTACTTCAAATGGTTCGGTACCCGCGACCGCGACAAGGCGATCCCGATGACGAGGGATGCGATCTTTCCAATCCATTCGGTGACCAAGACCATCACCAGCGTTGCGGCGATGATGCTGGTTGATCGCGGCAAGGTTGCGCTTGCCGATCCCGTCAGCAAATATATTCCGTCGTTCGCCAGCCAGAAGGTCGGCGTCGAGCGCAGCGACGAGAGCGGCAGACCGGTCCTCGACCTGGTGCCTTTGCAGAGGCCGATCACGATCGAGGATCTGCTGCTGCAGACCTCGGGCATCACCTATGGCTTCTACGGGCAGGGGCTGGTCAAGGCAGCCTACGCCGGCATCTATCTCGGCGATTTCGACAATGCGGGGTTTGCCGAGCGGATCGCCAAGGTGCCGCTCGCCGAACAACCGGGCACCCTGTGGGATTATGGCCATTCGACCGACGTTCTCGGCCGCGTCATCGAGGTTGCCTCCGGGCAATCGCTCTATCGGTTCGAGAAGCAGAATCTGCTGGATCCGCTCGGCATGACCGAGACCAAATTCTTCCTGACAGATCCCGCCGAGCAGGTGCGCTATGCCAGGCCGCTGCCGCGCGACGTCCATGTCGAGCGCACCGCGCTCGAATTGACGCGATGGGAGTCGGGCGGCGGCGGCATGGTGTCGACGATCGACGATTTCGCGCGCTACGGCCAGATGCTGCTGAATGGCGGCAGCCTGGACGGCAGGACCTATCTCAGCCCGGCGGCGTTCGCGGCGATGACGACCGATCATATCGGTCCGGGAACCGGCGTCGCCCGCAATGTTTATTATTATCCCGGCGACGGCTTTGGCTATGGCTACGGCTTCGCCATCCGCACCGATCCCGGCGTCACGGTGCCCGTGCCGCCCGGCTCGCTCGGCGAAATCAAATGGGACAGCGCCAGCGGCGTCTACATTGTGGTCGATCGCCGCGAAGACATGTTCTTCGTGGTGATGCAGGATTCCCCCTCCGGGCGGATGCCCGTGATCACCGCGATCAAGAAGATCATCTACGGCGCGTTCGAGCCCTGATCGAAGGACATCGATGCTGAAAAAGACCGACCCCGCTGATCAGTCCGTGCTGACGCCGGCGCGCGTCACGGCGCTCGACCGGGCGCGAACCTGCATCACGCTGCTCGTGCTGCTGCATCACTCCGTGGTCAACTACACGTATTTCGGGACGGGCGACCGGATGCGCTGGCTCGGCTTCGACCTGGTCGTGCTGTTCAACGACAGCTTCTTCATGGCCTGCATGTTCCTGGTCTCCGGGCTGTTCGTCCGCGGCAGCCTGATGCGGCGCGGATCGTGGAACTACCTTGGCCATCGCGCCTGGCGGCTGGGAATCCCGTATCTCGTCTCGGTCTTCGTGCTGATGCCGCTGGCGTACTACCCGAGCTTCCTGCGTTACCATCTGCCGGGGACGACGGATTTCAATTTCTTGCATTTCTGGTGGCATACACTGACGATCGGGCCGTGGCCCTCGGGGCCGGCGTGGTTTCTCTGGGTGCTGTTGGCGCTGGATGCGATCGCGGCGGCGATATGGTGGGCCGCGCCGCAGACGATCGAAGCGCTCGGCCGTCTCCTCTTCGCGTTGCGCGACAGGCCGGCTGTGGCGTTTGCTGCGTTTCTGGCGTTCTCGGTTGTCGTCTACCTGCCGCTGCGCCTGATTTTCGGCGATTCAGCCTGGCTCGACCCGTTCCTCTTTCCGCTGCCGATCCAGACCAGCCGTATCCTGCTCTATGCCGGCTATTTCTTCGTCGGCGTC
>NZ_JBAURI010001243.1:0-2885 GCF_049581145.1 Bradyrhizobium sp. | reverse complement strand
TCATGAGCAACTCACCTCGTCAAGCTAAATCACTAAATTACATGGCTACATAAAACATGCCTGAAACAAGGTTGTGCAAATATTATCAGCCGCTTAGGCTCGGAAAGCCACGCAACTTCCGTCTAGTCGAGCCCGCGCTCATGGCTGAGGCGCACCATCTCCTGGACAAAAACCTGCTTCTGCTTGTCGTCCAAACTCGCATAGAGCGGTTCGGCGGCGTCGGCGACACTGCGCTGGTCGGCGGCGCGATCGACCAGAAACTGCGCCTCGTTGCGCATCTGCTCGACGATGTCGTCCGGCGGATCGCGCTTGGCCCGCGCGATCCGCAGGTTGAGGCGATCGGCGCCATTGTGCCCGAGATAATGCATCGCGCTTGAAAACCCGAACCAGCTCTTTTCCTGCTCAGCCGTCAGGTTGAGCTCCTTCTTGATCCGATCGATGTCGGCATCGTTGTTGGCGACGATCTGCTCCGCGGTGAGTTGTGGTGCGCCTTGCTGCGTCAGCACCTGGACCGGCTTGCCCGGTCTGGCCGCCTTGCTTGCGCTGGACTTGCTGGTGCCGGCCTTGTCCGCATTCCCTTTCGCCGCCTTTGCATCGCCTTTGGCATCGCCCGGCTTGCTTTCGGCCGCCGGCTGTCCGTTGTTTCCGGTAAACGTTCCGGTCACGCCCGTGACGACGCCAACGACGCCGCCGATCGCGCCTCCCAGCACGCCGCCGACCGGACCTGCCGCCTGGTTGCCTTCGCGCGCGCCCTGCTCCACGCCCTTGACCAGGCCCTGCGCCTCGGCAGGTCGCTGAGTGCCGAGCAGCATGATGATGGCCATGCCAGGCGCGACGCACAGCTTCAGCCTCACGCGCAAGCCGGATAGCGGGCTGGTCATTGGTTGGGTCTCCATGATCGATCTGGAATTTGACAGGGCTGAATCATAGCGCGGCAGGCGTGCGGCCTGATGCTCGATTCTAGCGTGTCCGCAGCGGCATCGTCTACCGCGCCGCCGCCACCGTCCACGATCAGTAAAGCCGCCGAGCAAATGCTTTGGCTGAGCTTCCCGCAGCGAGCGCGCGATGCCGTCGAACGCGAAACCGACGAAGCGTCAGAGCAAGCGGTGTGCGGCGCAACAAGTACAGCTGCGGCTTCGCGCTCGCACTACCAACGTTAGTTCTAGAAGCGGATTTCTCGACAGAGGCCATCAATTCTGATCTGATCGCGTCAGCGAGATCTCAACGACGCCGCGGCTTCGGCCGTGAAGCAAACAACAACAACGAGATTTCCGGCATATCCGATTGGCTCACCAGGGAGGAACGCCATGTCACGGAGAAAGCTCACCCGCCGACAATTCGTCGCTGCCACTGCCGCCACGTCCGCGGCGCTGATCACCGCGCCCTTTGTCCGCGGCGCCCATGCCGCCGGAAAACTATCGATCGGTTTCTGGGATCACTGGGTTCCCGGCGCCAACAAGACCTCGACCGCGCTCGTCAACGAGTGGGCGGCGAAAGAGAAGGTCGACGTCGCGATCGACTACATCACGAGCCAGGGCGACAAGAACCTTGTCACCATTGCCGCCGAAGCAGAGGCCAAGTCGGGCCATGACATCCTGGCGATGCCGACCTGGTGGCCGCACGCGCAGTCGGATCTGCTCGAGCCGGTCAATGACGTGATGGAACCGCTGATCCAACAGAACGGCAAGGTCAACGGCACCGTAGAATATCTCGCTCAACTCGACGGCAAATGGTTCGGCGTCCCCACCTGCCTCGGCAGCCAGATCAAGGGCCCCTGTTCCCGCATCGATCTGATGAAGAAGTACGCCGGCATCGACGTGCAGGCAATGTATCCCGCCGGCAGTCCGCCAAAGGCCGAGAACTGGACCACCGACACATTCCTCAAAGCGGCGGAAGCCTGCTTCAAGGGCGGCTATCCGTTCGGCATCGGGCTCGGACAAACCTCCGACTCCGTCGACACCGCCGGCGCGTTGTTCCAGGCGTTCGGCGCTGAGCTCGTCGACGCCAAGGGTAACGTCACGGTCAAGACCGACAATGTCCGGCAGGTGCTGGAATACTACAAGAAGCTGATCGCCTTCCTGCCGCCGGATGTCGCGGCCTGGGACGATGCGTCCAACAACAAATGGCTGATCGCCGGCAAGGGCGCCATGATCATGAACCCGCCGAGCGCCTGGGCGGTGGCCAAGCGCGACGCGCCGGAGGTGGCCGAGCAGTGCTGGACTCACGGCTTCCCGTCGGGACCGAAAGGTCGCTTCGCGCCGTTCCTGCCCTACTTCCTGACGCTGTGGAACTTCTCGAAGAACAAGGAGGCCGCCAAGAGCCTGCTCACGCATCTGTCGCAGCCGGCGTCGATCGAGCGGCTGGTCGAGGCCAGCGGCGGCTACGACCTGCCGGCGTTCGAGAAGCTGACCACGCTGAAAGTCTGGGCCGAGGCCGAGCCGCCGAAAGGCACGCTGTTCCACTATCCCAATCCCTATAACCATCAGGTGCTGTCGATCGCGGCCTCGCCTGCCCCGCCGAAGGTCGCGCAGCAGATCTATGCGCAGGCCACGCTGACCAAGATGTGCCTGAAATACGCACAGGGCATGCCGATGGAGCAGACGCTCGCCTGGGCGGAAGACGAGTGTGAAGGCTTCATGCGGAGCTGAGATGTGGCGCCGCCGCGTTTGGACGACTGCGCCACCAAGAGGCGTCGGCGGCGCCCCGATCGGCGTCATGGCCGGGCATAGCCGTCCGAAGGACGGCGTCGCTTCGCTCGCCTATGTCCCGGCCATCCACGTCGCGCAGCAGCGCAAGGCCCGCGACGTGGATGCCCGGGACAAGCCCGGGCATGACGACGAGCAAGTGGGTAAAGCGCAACGAATCGATCACGATCACCTGTGAGG
>NZ_JBAURI010001242.1:0-7982 GCF_049581145.1 Bradyrhizobium sp. | reverse complement strand
CTTGGTCACCATGGCGTGGAACATCAAGCGGATGTTCGCCCTCAGCACCGTTTGAGCCGCCGACGACGGCGGATGAGACCGATTAGGCGGATGATGGGAATAAGGAATAAGTCCGACAGGCTGCTAGGCGCGCTGGAAATCCCCCACATCGCCTGAAGTGGCGTGCCCGCGCGCCGGAGCCCGTCGCCACCAGGGGCCAGCGCGACGCAGCACAAGAGTTCCCACAATCAGGGTCACGGCGAAGCCGACCGGCTGCCCGAGGAAAAGGAAGCTCATGGACAGGACAAGCGCGCAGGCAAGCGCGGCCAGTTCATAGCCGCGGAAGCCGCCCGCCAGCCCGAGGCGGACGAGATATGCGACTGGAATGGCCAAGACTGTCATATCGTACATGAACAAATAGGGCGTCGTCAGCAGCGTACCGACCGCAAGCGCTGCGGCCTTCAGCGAATAGCGCACACGACTGCGCCATATCGTGACCACGGTAACCGCCACCGCCGCGGTCAACACCCACTGCAATATCCAGGCGAGTTGCTCGGTGCTGCCGAAATAGCGGGCCAGCGCGAACAAGCTCTGCAGCTTCCACCAGGGGGCCCTGCCTTCGGTGAGGAAGGCTTGCGAAAACATCGGCATCCAGTGGAAGAAGGCCTGCCAACTCTCGGTGCCGAAGGCGAGCCAGGACGCCAGGGCCAGGACAATTGCGGTGATCGCAGCGGAGCAAAACGCGGTCCATTCGGCGGCTGCGATCAAGGCGACCGGAAACAGCAAGCCGTATTGCGGCTTGTAGGTCAAGAAGCCCAGGCAGATGCCGGACAGGACCGGTCGTGTCGGCAACAGATAGAGCGTGCCGCCGACCAGAGCGGCGGTGAGGAAGCCGTTCTGTCCGACCAGTGCATTGTCCACCACCATGGGAATGGACATTGCCAGGACCAGGCCGAAGGTCCGGCCGACGATCGCGCGCATCACCGCGAGATAAGGCACTATGCTCAGCAAGACCCAGCCGATGAAGGCTGCGGGGTAAGGAAACTGGGCGAGAAACGAGGCGACCGACAGAAACGGCGGCGGGTAATGCCAAGCGAAATGCCCGACGAAGTCCTGCTGCAGTAGCGCGACTTCGATCTGCTTTTGCAGATCCCAATCATAGGCCAGTGCCGGATGGCCCTCGAGCACCATCCTCCCGGCCGCCCATACATTGACGAAATCAGTGGGAATGCCATGCCCGTTGGCATCGTAGATCCATGCGTGGGCGATATAGGCCGCCGGAAAAAACGAGACGCTGACGACGCATAGCGCGAAGCAGACATTGAACAGCACGGGCGGAAGCGCATTGGGCGCCGGCGCCAGGGGGGACGGGCTCATGGCCATGCGAAATATCTCTGGAAATCATCGCGGAGAGCACACATTGACGAAGACTAGACCAGCCTATCGTTGACGAGGCCTTAAGCCCTTTAACCGTTGGCGCGTCGAATTGATCAGTTTTGCTTAAAATGCAGCCATGAAATGCAGCCATGCCCGCTGGGCGGCTTTACGCGAATTTATCACCGCCATGATCCGATTATGACGGGGTTCGCCGTGAACCTCTCCGGAGCATGCCATGCAGGCCAGTCATTCGATTTCGATGTCCGCCCCGAGCCGGGTGGGGAGCGCAAGCGCCGCGCGCTGGCTGTTGCCGTTCGGCGCCGGCGCCGCCACCTATCTGCTCTGCTTTTTCACGGGCAATACGCTGCTGCACGATTCGGACAGCTTCTGGCAGGTCAAGGTCGGGCAATGGATCATCGACCATCGCGCGGTCCCCTATTCCGATATCTATTCGCTGATACGCGCGGGCGACTCCTGGATTTCGAACGCTTGGCTGTCGCAGGTACTGTACGCCGTCGTCTATGACCATTGGGGATGGACCGGACCAGTCGTGCTCGCTTCGCTGGCGATCGGCGCCGCGGTCGCCATTCTCGTCCATCTGCTCAGCGCCCATCTCGAGCCCGCACATTCGGTGCTGGTCGCGATGCTCGCGGTGGCGCTGTCGTTCGACCATCTGTTGGCACGGCCCCATGTGCTGGCCCTGCCGGTGATGGTGGCCTGGGTGGCCGCGCTGATGTCGGCGGCCGAGCGGCGGCGCTCGCCGTCATTCCTGCTGCTGCCGCTGATGAGCCTATGGGCCAGCCTGCATGGCGGGTTCGTGCTGGGATTGGCGCTGATTGGTCCAATCGCGCTGATCGCGGTCTGGGACGCCGCGCCCGAGCGACGGGTCGCACTGTTTCTCCGCTGGTTCGCGTTCGGCTGCGCCGCGCTGGTTGCGAGTTGCTGCACGCCCTATGGCTGGCTGACGCTTCTCGCCGCGACCCGGATCCTCGATCTCGGTCAATTACTGTCGGTCATCGCCGAATGGCAACCCGCGAATTTCAGTTCGTTCGGCCCGTTCGAGGCCTGTCTTCTCGGCCTCATCGGCTTCGGCTTCTACCGCGGTATCGTGCTTTCGCCGCCGCGAATCCTCTTGTTGCTGCTGCTGGTCTACATGGCGCTGACGCACGTGCGGAGCATCGATGCCTTCGCGTTCCTGTCCCCGCTTGTGCTGGCGAGGCCGCTGACGCGCCGGGACAAGCCGGCCGACCGCGTGAGTTCCTGGGCCAAGGAATTCTGGTCGCTGCCTTACGCGTCCGGATTGACGATGGTCATCATCGCCGGCTGCGTGGCGGCGTCGACCCTGTCCTATGCGGCGCATCACGATTTCGTCTTCCCCAAGACGCCGACGCCGACCGCGGCACTCGACCTGCTCAAGCAGCGGGGCACCAAGCGCATCTTCAATGCCTATGCGTTCGGCGGCTACATGATCGCCCGGGATATGCCGCCCTTTATCGACGGCCGCGCCGAGCTCTATGGCGAGACACTCGTCATGGACTATTTCAAGGCCACGGAAGGCCGCAGGGTCGACACCCTCCTGCGCCTGCTCGACGAGTATCGTATCGACGCCACGCTGCTGGCGCCGGACTCGCCGGCCGCGCTGCTGTTGGATCACATGCAGGGCTGGAAGCGGCTCTATGCCGACGATATCGCGGTCATCCATGTCCGGACGGAGGAGCCGGGCGCCGGGATGCCGGCCAAACCGACCTGCGTGCCGGGCTGCCCCGCACCGTAGACCGCCGCGCGATCGCGCGTCCGACAGCGGGCCGGCCTCAATTGCCGGTCTGCAGCGCGCCAAAGCGCTGCCAGGTCTTGCCGTTGAAGCGCATGAACTGCATCTGGTCGACCGGCACGTGATCGGTCGGGCTGGTGTTGATCCTGATGCCGGGCAACAGCATCGGCAATTCCAGATCATGGATCGCAAAGGCCTGCTTCAGGATGTTTTCCGTCGACAGGTCATCGCCGCAGGCTTTCAATACGGCCTCGAGCGTCATCGCGCTGTTGTAGGCGTTGACGTAGTTGGTGTCGTGCGGGTCGCCATCCGGAACATACTTCGTCATGAATGCGCGCCAACCCTTGACGCCGGCATCGTCGGCCCAGGCTGGGTCGTCGGGATCCTTGACATAGGCGGCCGACAGGATGCCGGTTCCGGCCTCGAGCCCCGCCGGCTGCATCACGGTGGAAATCCAGACCGCCGTGCTGGACAGGAACGTCATCGGCCGCCAGCCGATCTCGTAAGCCTTGCGGATGGCCTGTGCGGCAAATTTCGGCGTCGCGGCGATCACGAACACTTCGGCGCCCGAAGCCTTCAGCTTGACGATCTGGGAATCGATCGCCGGATCGGTGACTTCATAGGTCGCACCCGTGACGACGGAATCATACTTCTCTCCGAGCACGTCCTTCAGGCCGAGCAGATAGTCGCGGCCGTAATCGTCGTTCTGCGAGATCACCGCAAACTTGGCGTTCGGATTTTTCTCGAGCGCATAGCGCGCGTAGAGCCGCGCCTCGTAACGGAACGGCGCCTGCACGCCGACGGTTGCCTGCGGATATTGCGCGACGTCGGCGAATTTCGAGGCGCCGGAGCCGACGAACAATTGCGGGATGTTCTTGCTCTGCAGATATTTGGCAATCGCGCTGTTGTGCGCCGTGCCGATCGAGGAGAAGATCAACGCGACCTCGTCGCTCTCCACCAGACGCCGCGTCTGCTCCACCGTTTTCGGCGGCGTGTAGCCGTCGTCGAGCGAGATCAAAACAATCCTGCGGCCATTGATGCCGCCGCGTTCATTGAGCATCTTGAAGTAGCCGGCCTCGCCCCTGCCCAGCGCGCCGAACGCGGATACCGGACCGCTATACGGCATGGTCTGGCCGATCCTGATCTCGGTCGCCGTCACCCCGCGCATCTCGGCAGCCTTCACCGCGGGCGAACTGGCCGCGAGCACCAGCGCGGTCGCCAACCCCATCGTTGCGGCAGAACGCATCGCTCCCTCCCCGATCTTTTTGATTTCGGCGGCAGCCGAACGGTCAGCCCGCTCGGAACATTGACGGAAACATGCCATGCTGCCGGCATCGACGCTATTTATAATTGTTGCGATCGCCTTTGCAGCGTGCCCCGCGCGGCGATAACTCGCGCATCTCAGCGACAGTTCGGACCCGCACGAGGCGGATCCGATTTACTGAGAGCCGGCAAAGGAGCGGCCAAGTAGCCGCCGTGCACGCAGTTGCAAGGCGCGATCAGTTCGGATTGGCAGGCTGCGCCTGAGCCGGTCCGGCGGGCGCAGGCTCGACGGCGAGCTTCGGGTCGGTCGGCAGCACCTTCGCTCCGGCGGCTTGCGCGGCCTCGCCCGTCGTCGCGTGACGGGCCTGCTCGGCGGATTTGAGTTCGGGCCTGTTCCAGCGGTCGCGGACCAGAAGCGTCAGCACGCCCGCGCACACGATCGCGATGGCGAGCGAAATCCCCGCAAGAGTCTTTCGGTTGATGGAATGGCGTTCGCTCACACGAAAGACCCAATTCAACGGTGCCGGACAAATAACTCGCTAGCAACGTCCAAGGTTCCATGACACGATCAGCGTCGATCGGTTGTCCCTATCGACGGCCTTTTGGAATCACAAACTTCAATCCCGACCAGGTCGCGTCGACGGCGCACACCTTGACGTCGACGAGGCCGAGCGCAAGCGCGGTATTGCGCACCACGACATCGCTGAGGTCGGTCGCAACGCCCGAGGCCTTCTTCGGCCACGACACCCAGATCATCCCGTCGGGCACGATCATATGCCGATAATGGCGAAGCTTGTCGGCGAGGCCTGCCGCTTCGGCCACGAACACATGCACCATGTCGAGCGGCGCTTTTGCGCGCGAGAGCACGGTGACGCCATCGGGCAGTTCTCCGGCGATGGCGGCATACGCGGCGGGTGCGCGGTCGACAAAAATGCGAAAGCCCGGCTTGATGCCGAGCTTTTGCACAACCGGTTTGCCGGACGGACCGGCCACGGCGACGTCACGCCTGCGGCTGTGGCTCCAGGCCTGCATCCGGATCGGGACGCGGGCGCGTCTTACCGGCCGGCGGCACGGCCGAGGTGCGCGGAGTGGTCGGCTCAAGCACTGATTCGCGGTTCGGTTTCTTGCCCTTCAGCAGATCGCCGATCTCGTCACCGCTCAGCGTCTCGAACTCGAGCAGGCCCTTGGCCAGGGCTTCCAGGTCGGCGCGCTTCTCTGTGAGAATCTTCGTCGCCTCGTTATAGCCCTCCTCCACCAGCCGCTTGATCTCGGAGTCGATCTTCTGGACTGTCGCCTCCGACGCATTTTGCGTGCGCGACACCGACATTCCCAAAAACACCTCGTCCTGGTTCTCGCCATAGGACACGGTGCCGAGCTCTTCCGACAGGCCCCAGCGCGTCACCATCATGCGCGCCAGGCGTGTCGCCTGCTCGATGTCGGAGGCGGCTCCCGATGTGACCTTCTCGCGGCCGAACACCAGTTCCTCAGCGACGCGACCACCCATCATGATCGCAAGCCGCGAGGTCATCTGTTCGAGCGACATCGACAGCTTGTCGCGCTCGGGCAGCTGCATCACCATGCCGAGCGCACGCCCGCGCGGAATGATGGTCGCCTTGTGGATCGGATCGGTGGCGACGACGTTGAGACCCACGATGGCGTGGCCGCCTTCGTGATAGGCCGTCAGAAGCTTCTCTTCCTCGGTCATCACCAGCGACTTGCGCTCGGCGCCCATCATCACCTTGTCCTTGGCCTCTTCGAACTCGGCCTGCGTCACCATGCGCTTGTTGCGGCGCGCGGCGGTCAGCGCCGCCTCGTTGACGAGGTTCATCAGATCGGCGCCCGAGAAGCCCGGCGTGCCGCGGGCGATCGTCTTCAGGTTGATGTCGGGCGCGAGCGGAACTTTGCGCACATGCACCTTCAGGATCTGCTCGCGACCGACGACGTCGGGGTTCGGCACCACGACCTGACGGTCGAAGCGGCCGGGACGCAGCAACGCCGGGTCGAGCACGTCGGGCCGGTTGGTCGCAGCGATCAGGATCACGCCTTCGTTGGCTTCGAACCCATCCATCTCGACCAGCAACTGGTTGAGCGTCTGTTCGCGCTCATCATTGCCACCGCCGAGCCCGGCGCCGCGATGACGGCCGACGGCGTCGATTTCGTCGATGAAGATGATGCACGGCGCGTTCTTCTTCGCCTGCTCGAACATGTCGCGGACGCGCGAGGCGCCCACGCCGACGAACATCTCGACGAAATCGGAGCCGGAAATGGTGAAGAACGGCACGTTGGCTTCACCGGCGACCGCGCGGGCGATCAGGGTCTTGCCGGTGCCGGGAGGACCGACCAGCAGCACGCCACGCGGGATGCGTCCCCCAAGCCGCTGGAATTTTCCGGGATCGCGGAGAAATTCCACGATCTCCTGCAAATCCTGCTTGGCTTCGTCGACGCCGGCGACGTGCTCGAAGGTGACGCGGCCGTGCGCTTCGGTCAGCATCTTGGCGCGCGACTTGCCGAATCCCATCGCCTTGCCGGCGCCGCCCTGCATCTGCCGCGACAGGAAGATCCACACGCCGATCAGCGCGATGAACGGCAGCCAGGACACGAGCAGCGAAACGAACCACGGCACGTTGTCGCCCGGCGGCTTGGCGGTGATCTGCACCTTGCCGTTATAGAGGCGCGTCACCAGCGTCGGATCGTTCGGCGCATAGGTCTGGAAGGAGGATCCGTTGGTGAAGGTGCCATGAATGTCCGGCCCCTGGATGACGACGTCGCGCACGTGGCCCTGATCGACCTCGGTCAAAAGCTGCGAGAACGAGATGTCCTGCGAGGAAGCGCGTTGACCGGGATTCTGGAACAGCGTGAACAGCGCCAACAGCAATAGGACAATGATGACCCAGAGGGCGAAATTGCGCAGATTGGCGTTCATTGATCTTCCTTCGTGGTCGCGCGGATCGCGGCCTTCTAATCCTTCGGACCTGTCCTTAGGGTAACCACGAGGGAATCCCCCGGTCGACCATATCACAATCTAGGTGCAGCCCGCCTTGCTGCCAAGGGAACCCCGCAGGACTATTTAGCGCATCCTAGCCCGATTCCCGCTAAAAAATGCCGGCAAAAGCATTGTTTTGCGAGGTGGTTAAGACCGTCCGGGGATATAGTGCGGCAGCCACGCTCCCGATTTGCCTTCTGCTGCCTATTCACCCTTCGTCAGCGGCCGTAAGCGAGCCGGCCGGTGTCTGCGCGGCGCCGCTTCGACGCGAACCCGTCCCCTATCGACACTGATCAATGCACCCGCAAGGGTCTGTTTCAGCCTGACATGCGGAGGTTTTGAAGGCCCATGTCCGGCAGCCCCCGTAAAACTCCGGTCAAGCCGTACGAGCAACGCTTCAACCTTGCCGAGTTCGGCTGGCCCTTCATGGCCGAATCGGTTGATTGCGCGCATCAACAGCCGCAGCCGGATTTCCTCGGGCAGCGCGGCGAACGCCGCGGCATCAAACTGCCCGGCCCCCGTTCCGGACGTGGCGCGATCACGGAGCGCGAGGTAGCGCTCGGCGCCATCGGCCAGCACATCCACGGCGGCATTGGCGCGGGCAAGTCG
>NZ_JBAURI010001241.1:0-2169 GCF_049581145.1 Bradyrhizobium sp. | reverse complement strand
TGAGCCTGCCGTCGGGGTTCGGAACCGACTATGCCGGGGTCGTCGACCAGGTCGGTGACGGCGTGACCCGCCTCGCGCTCGGCGAGCGTGTCTGGCTGTTCAACGGTCAGCGCAACGGCCGCGCCTTCGGCACCGCGGCCGAATGTATCGCGCTCTCGGACCATCTGGTGACGAAGTTGCCGGATCGCCTCTCGTTCGCACAAGGTGCGACGCTCGGTGTTCCCGCGATGACCGCCTGGTGCTGCCTGTTCTGCGACGGTCCGGTCGCCGGGCAGACGGTGCTCGTGACCGGCGGCGCCGGCGCGGTCGGGCATTATGCGGTGCAGCTTGCGAAGTGGGGCGGGGCGCGCGTGATCGCGACGGTCAGTTCGGCCGTCAAAGACGAGCAGGCGCGGCTTGCCGGCGCTGACCTGGTGGTGAACTACAAGACGGATGACGTGGTCGCAAAGGTGCTGGCTTTGACCGGACAGCGCGGCGTCGACCGCGTGGTCGATGTCGATTTCGGCGGCAATGTCTCAACCACGCCAAAACTGATGGCGATGAACTCGACCATCGCGGTCTACGCGACCAACGGCAATCGCAATCCCGTTGTGCCGATGCGCGAGCTGATGGAAAAATGCATCGCCTTGCGCACGCTGGTGCTGTTCGCGCTGCCGCCTCCTTTGCTCGCCGCGGCGCAAGCCGATATTCCGAAATGGCTCGCCGCGGGGCCGCGGATCCACAACATCGCCGCGCAGTTTCCGCTGTCACAGACGGCGGAGGCGCATCTCGCGGTGGAAAAAGGCGACAAGCTCGGCACGGTGATCGTCGACTGCGCGCGATAGACAACGAGATACGGGAGATGCCGGATGCAGTGGACGGTCGGCAAGGTTCGGATCACCAAGGTCGTCGAGCTCGAAACCATTGGCTCGACGCGCTTCATCCTGCCACTCGCGACCAATGACGAGATTGCGAAACTACCCTGGCTGATCCCGCATTTCGCGACCGAAGAAGGCCGGCTGAAAATGTCGATCCATTCGCTGGTGGTCGAAACCCCGACCCGCCGCATCGTGGTCGATACCGGGCTCGGCAACGACAAGCAGGGCCGCAACGTGCCGACCTGGAACAACCGCAGCGGACCCTATCTCGAAACCCTGACCGCAGCAGGCTTTGCCCCTGACAGCATCGACACCGTGCTGTGCACACATCTGCATGTCGATCACGTCGGCTGGAACACCAGGCTTCTCGACGGCCGCTGGGTGCCGACCTTTGCCAATGCGCGCTATATCTTCGGCAGGACCGAGTATGAACACTGGCGCGACCACAGCGACGCGCCGGACAAGAAGGCCGTGTTCGACGACTCGGTGAAACCGATCGTCGATGCCGGCCGGGCCGAACTGGTCGCGGGCGATGCGCGGCTCGCCGAGGAAATTACGATGATCCCCACGCCCGGCCACAGCCCCGGCCATATGAGCATTCTGATCGAGTCGGACGGCGAGCAGGGCCTCCTGACCGGCGACGTCGCCCATCATCCGTGCCAGATGGCGCATCTCGACTGGTCGTCGACCGCCGATTCCGACCCCGTGCAGTCGGCGGCGACGCGGCGCCAGTTGTTCTCCCGCTTTGCCGACACCCCGACCTTGGTGATCGGGGGCCATTTCAATGCCGGCCACATCAAGCGCACGGGAAATGCCTTTCAATTCGATGCCTTTTAATTCATCGCCTGGCGGCGATTTGGCGGCGCTGTGGCGGTTGAAATTCCTCCCCGCCTGTTCCAAAAGCGTCTTGGCGAGAAACCCCAGGGAGTAGAGACACATGAAGCTCGTTCGTTATGGCGCGAAGGGTCAGGAAAAGCCTGGCCTGATCGACAAAGCCGGCCAGTTGCGCGACCTCTCGGCGCAGATCAGGGATCTCGACGGCGAAGCCTATGCGCCGGCCTCGCTGAAGAAGCTCGCCGACATCGACCCCGCCTCGCTTCCCGCGGTCGGCGGCAACCCACGGTTGGGCGCTCCGGTCACCGGCATCTCCAAATTCGTCGCGATCGGGCTGAACTACTCTGATCATGCCAAGGAGACCGGCAATCAAATCCCGACCGAGCCGATCTTCTTCCTGAAGGCCAATACCGCGCTGTCCGGCCCGAACGATCCGGTCGAAAAGCCGCGCGGCTCGACCAAGCTCGACTGGGAGGTC
>NZ_JBAURI010001240.1:0-2065 GCF_049581145.1 Bradyrhizobium sp. | reverse complement strand
GGCGCAGCCCTCGACCAGAGGCGGCACCTGGCGGCGCGACAGGCCGGTTGCGGCCAGCCCTTCGTCCGACCAGTCCCGGCGCCCGACATCGAGCCACAGCGATCCCGATGCGTCCGAGACATCCTCGATCGCCTCGCCGGTCAGAACCAGCCGCAGATAGGCTTTCGGCAGCAGGACCAGCCGGGTGGCCGCGAAGGTCTCCGGCTCGTGGGCTGCAACCCAGAGCAGTTTCGGGGCGGTGAAGCCGGGCATCGCCTTGTTGCCGGTCACAGCGCGCAATGCGGGCCAGCGCGCTTCGAGCGCCCGGCATTCCGCTGCGGAGCGTCCGTCATTCCAGAGGATGCAGGGCCGCAATGGGTTCAGATTCGCATCGAGCAGCGTGGCGCCGTGCATCTGGCCGGACAGGCCGATGCCCTCGACCGCCGCGAGTTCGTGCGGATGATCGGCCTTCAGGGCGTCGAGCGTTGCAAACGTCGCATCGATCCATTGCGCCGGGTCCTGCTCGGACCAGCCGGGATGGGGAGAGCTGATACCGAGCGATTGGCTGCGGCTCGCGACCACGCGCTGTTTTCGATCGACCAGGATGGTCTTGACCGCGGAGGTGCCGAGATCGATGCCGAGATACATGAAGCTTCCCGCTTGACGCGCGATGTGGACCGACACAACAGATACGGTCGATCGCGACGGCGCTGTATCGAACAGGCGCAACCGTCACGGGTCAATAGCGGCAGGTATGGGCGCAGATCATGCAGCAATCGGGGCGTTCAACTCAGATTCCGTCTCGCCTGGTCGGGCAATACGCGCTGGTGACCGGCGCCGCGCAAGGCATCGGGCAAGCGGTCGCGATAAGGCTGGCGCAGGAAGGCGCCACCATCGCCATCAATTTCATAGGCCCCCGCGCCGGCGCCGAGGAAACCCTGGCCCGCGTCCGGTCCGCCTCGGCGGAGCAGGGGCATCACGGCCGCGACCATTGCATCATTGGCGCCGATGTCGGCGTCGAGGCCGAGATCGTACAGATGTTCGAAATGGTGCTGGCGCGCTGGCCGCGCCTGGACTGTCTGGTGAACAATGCCGGCATTCAGAAGGAGTCGCCGAGCGAGGCGCTCGATATCGAAGCCTATCGCCGGATCCTCGATGTCAACCTGACCGGCGCCATGCTATGTGCGCGGCAGGCGATCGCGCACTTCGTCGAGCGCGGCGGAGGCGGCTCGATCATCAACTGCTCGAGCGTGCATCAGATCATCCCGAAGCCGGGCTATCTCGCCTATTCGATCAGCAAGGGGGCGATGGCCAATCTGACGCGAACCCTCGCGCTCGAATTCGCCGGCCGGGGCATTCGCGTCAATGCGGTCGGGCCCGGCGCGATCGACACGCCGCTCAACGCGGCATGGACCGGCGACCAGGCCCGGCGCGCCGCAGTCGAGGGCCACATCCCGCTCGGCCGTGTCGGAACGGTCGAAGAGATCGCCGCCGTGTTCGCCTTCCTCGCCTCGGACGACGCCAGCTACGTCACCGGGCAGACCATCTACGCCTGCGGCGGCCTGACGCTGTTCGGCGAATTCCGCGACAACTGGGCAAGCTGATTTCCGAATGGCGGGCAGGCGTCCGCGATCGCTGACGCCTTAGATGTTGGCGGCGAGGTCGGCCAGTTCGTCGAACAGGATGCCGGTGTTCGCCAGCATCCGCTCGATTTCGTCGGTGAGATCACCGACCGGGCGGCTCGAAGTATCCAGCGTCAATTCGCTCTCCGCCGGAGGCTGGTAGCCATCGCCGATGCCGGTAAAGCCCTGCAGCGCGCCGGCGCGGGCCTTGGCGTAGTGGCCCTTGGGGTCGCGGCTTTCGCATATTTCGGCCGGGGTTGCGACATAGATCTCGCGGAAGGCATCCTCCGCAATGCGGCGCGCGGCAGCGCGATCCTCGCGCGCCGGCGAAACGGCGGCGACGATCGCGATGTGCCCGTTGCGTGCCAGGTGGGTTGCGACCTCGGCGAGGCGGCGGATGTTCTCGGCGCGGTCCTCGGCCGAGAAGCCGAGATCGCCGTTGAGCCCCGCGCGCAAGGTGTCGC
>NZ_JBAURI010001239.1:0-6286 GCF_049581145.1 Bradyrhizobium sp. | reverse complement strand
GCTTATGCCTTGGCTCATGGCGTTTACACCCTGCGCCACCCACGGAATGCCAAGCCCATTCGAGTTGTCGAGCTTTTCCAGGGTGCTCGCCAAGCTATCGAGGTGCGAAGTACCTTGGATGAACGCCTTGCTTTGGCCACCGGCAGTGCTGGCGCCGTTCGAGCCCAGCTCCAGCCGATATTTTTGCCGCTCCCCGATCGAGGTTTCGTCGAAGCTCGGGTCAATGGCGTGAGCCAGCATCACCGCGTTGTTGCGCGCGTCTCCGCGGTTGCTGAGGTTGCGGGGAATGGCGCGGCCCTCGATCATCGCTTGAGCGATAGGGAGCAATGGGTTGCCTGCTGCCGCCTTATATAGATCGTCGCGCGATGCGCCGGCGTCGCGCATTTGGTCGAGAGCATCCATAAGGCCTGACGTCCCATGCGCGTTCGCCGGGAGCGCGCCATTGTCATCAGTTCCGCCGGCGCTGGGATCGACGAACGGCGTAGTCTCGCCGGTCGCCTTGTTCATCTTCTGGAAAACCTTTTTCCCCAGCTCGTTTTCGCCGGTCTGCACCGGCACATAGTTGTCGTTTTGTTCCGGCGTATAGGCGCGCGTCACCTGTCCGGTTTGCGGATCGCGGATCCAGCCTTGACCGAGAATCTGGGCCTGATGCGGCCCGAAGCTCTGGGCGATCAGCGTCTTGAGCAGATCGGTGTTGCCCGGCTGCACGGCAGCGACAGCAATTTTCGGATCGACGCCCTTTGAAATTAGTGCACGCGCAGTGACATTTTGCGCGGCAGCGCCTTGGCTGGTCGGATCATCATATTGACCGCGCACCGCGCCCAAAAGCGAGCCGCGGCGCGAGATGCTTCCCAAGGCGTCGGCGCCGCGATTGAAGACATTGGCGAGCGGCTGCAGCGGGTCGGCGGCGGGCGCCGGCGCGGGTTGCGCCGGGATCACGGCCGGTGGCTGTTGTGGAATCGGCGCGGGCGCTGTGGCCGGCGGCATCGGTTGCGCGGGCGCGGCGGACATTCCGATCGGCGCTTGAGCCATTGCGCTGTTGACTGGCGTCGCGCCGTATTGTGCCTGGTCGGACGGCAGTCCGGACGGCATCGGCTGCAAGGCCGCGTTGCGCTTCAGGAAATCCAGCAATCCGCCGCCATCCGACGACGGCACAAGCATGTCCAAGAGACCAGCCATCAGATCATCCCCAACAATCCAAGAAGGCCGCTACCGGCCCCTGCGGCGGCTTGTCCCATGCCGGCGGCGGCCGACGTTCCGCCGGCGCCGGATGAAAACAATCCGCCCAGGCCGGTGAGGTCCGAAATCAGCGACGGATTGTTTTGGGTGTTGCTCGTGCCGCTGGAGTTGGTCCCGAGCTGCGCCAGGGGAATGCCGATCTGCGCGAGCAGGCCGAGATTTTGCGCCGGGATGCTCTGCCCCAGCTCCTGCGCGGCGATCGTGGTTTGCGGTCCCCAGGTCGAGTTGGTCAGCGCCGTGCCGACATTGTTGATGCCGGCGTTCTGGTTGGTGACGCCCTGCTGGTTCATGCCGGCGACCGTGTTCGCCGTGGTGTTGCCGGCGCCGTAGAGCGCGTTATCGGCGGCGAGCTGGGTTTGCGTATCGGTGTTGGCCTGGTTGAGGATGATCGGCGCGTCGGCGGCCTCCTCGCCCTGCGCCAGGGTTTGCGTGTTGTAGCCGGAGCCGGAGCGGCCGGCCGCGGCGAATTCGCCGTTCACCTGGTTGGTGATGCCGGTGTTCGCGGCCTGCAGCGCGGCCTGAACCTGTGGCGAATTGACCGTCGAATAGCTCGACGACGTGTAGGGCGCCAGCTCGGATTGCAGGGTCTGATAGCCCTGTTGCACGGCCGGGACCTGGCTGGTCGCGCCGCCGCCGCTGAGCAGGTTGTTGACCGCGCTCGTGGTCCCCGTGGCGTAAGGATTGCCAGCCTGGCCCGCGGCCGTGAGCTGGTTGATAGCGCCGGTCTGCGCCGACGTCGTGCCGCTGTTCGGAATGAGGTTGCCGAGCTGGCCCAAGAGGCCGCTGACCTCCGGGCCTGCCGCCGCCCAGGGCTGTGTGCTGCTCTGTTGCGACGTGGTAGACGACGATTGCCCCATCAGCTCAATTCCTTTGTCAAGACGACGTGTCGCGCGCGGTAACCGTTCAGCGCGCGTTCCCAGCCCTTGCGGCCATAGATGCGCATTCCCGAACAGCCCTCCTTCCTCGCGTAGTCCTCGATCCCGTCGAGCAGCGGCAGCCATCGCGCGCGGTTGTTGCCGCCGCAGGCGACGATGACGCATATTTTACGCATCGATATCCTGATTAACTGTGTCGTCACCGCCGCTTCGATCGCCTCGCCATTCCAGGCGAGCCAAAGCAGTTGCAGGCCGGACAGCACCTCCTTTTCCGTGTCCGCAAAATCGCTCAGGCCGGTGCGGTCGAACGCGCTCTTGATCAGATCGCGCGCCAGCGGCCAGAGCGCATTGACGACAGCCGGATCGATGCAGAGCAGCCTAGCCGTGGATGGCATAGGTGAATTGCCTGTCGGTCTGGGCATTGCTGGCATGATTGATGACGAAGCTGCCGTTGGATGCGGTAACGAAGATCCCCGGTAGCGAGGCCTGCGCGGCGGCGGCATCGGCCGTCATCGCCGTCAGTGTGATCGCCGATCCCGCCGCGCAATTCTGGTCGTTGACGAGCGTGCTGGTCGCGTTGGCCGCGAGCGTCACGGTCCCGGTGGCGTTCGATCGGCCGGAGGCGAGCTGCATCAGCGAGCGGATGATGGCCTTGAGATCGGTGGTGCCGAGCGGCGGAATGTAGACGGTCATATCGATGCCCCCTCGCCGGTGTCGGGCACGATGCCGGCGGCAAAGCTCCAGGCCGTGCCGGCGGGAATCCTGATCTGGAAGCGCACATAGCGGGCGTCGCGCATCATGTCGCAGCGGCCGGTGCGCATGCTCAGGCTGACCTCGACGCTCTGGACCGGAGCGACCTGTTGCGTGTCGCGATAGAACAGCGAGCCGAACACGGCCGGCGCATCCGTGATCGGCTTGAACCCCCGGATATCGAGCCGCGCCGGATCGGCGCTCTGCTCGGCGCTCTGGATGATCGCCTGCAGCGGCGCCCCGGAGAAGAATCCGAGCGTTGCCGTGTTGTCGAACTGCCCGAGCTGCGGCTGCACCGCGGTCGCGTAGTCGTCGAGCGACAACGCCATCGCCTGCAGCGCGCCGCCGATCTGGCCGCCGCTCGCATAGGCGTTGGCAAAGCTCGAGCCGAGCAGATCGATATGCGTTGCGTCGATCACGGCAAACGGCCAGGTGCCGTTGGCTTCGGTCGTGCCCTGGACGCCATAGACCTCGACGAAGTTCTGCCCCGCCACCGCGAAGTTGGCGTTGGCTTCGGATGCCAGCGTCAGGCGAATCGCGCCCGAGCCGTTGTTGGCCGCGCCGGTGATCGCAAGCGGCGTCGGCGCGATCGGATCGAGCGCCGCCAGCGTGATGCCGGATTGCGAGACGCCGAGCAGGAACTGGCCCGGCGTCTGCACCGGAAAGAAACGGTCGAGCAGCGGATCGTAGCCCAAGAGCTTGTCATAGGCGCCGGCCGTGCCCGCGTTCGACTTGTAAGCCCAGTAGATCCGCGAGGAGCGCGGATCGGCCGCCCCCATGAAGAATTGCAGGTTGCCCTTGTCGAGATCAGCGATGAAGCTGCGATCGACTTTTTCCAGGCCGATCGGCACCGGCGCGGCGCCGGGATCGATTCTCTGAAACCCCTGCCCCGCATAGAAGAAGATGCTGCCGCCGGCGGAAATGATCGAATAGGGCGCGAACAGCCCCATGCCCTGGGTGATCTTGTCGATCTGAAACACGATCGGCGAACCCGGCACATAGGCCAGCGATCGGATCACCTGGTCCTGGAACACGACGCCGGATTGCGTGCCGCCGGCGATGCCGCGCGTGATGCCACCGTCCGGGAAATCCTGGAAATCGGAGAAGCTCAAGCCCACCGTCCAGGCCGTCGCCGAGTTGAAATTGTTCAGCCCGCTCCATTGAATGCGATACGGCAGCGCCAGCAGCCCGGAGAGCACCAGGAAGGGCCCGATCACGCTGATATAGGCGGCCTGCGGCGGCGAGCCGAGCGCTGCCGAGAAAGCCGTGGATTGCGTCAGGTCGAACACCTGCAGCGGCGCATTGGCTTGGGTGGCAAACACGAAATTGCCGGTCTGCGCGAACTGCCATTGCGCGTTGACGCTGACGGCTGAATAACTGGCGCCGCCCGCGCTCACATCGGTCCATCGATAGGTGGTGTTGTCGAGCTGGTAGAGCTTGGTCGCGCTGCCGGCGAAGGTGACCACCGAGCCGTCATTCTTCAGCGCATAGAAGGCGCCGCAGCACGGCGCCGGCAGCGCCTGGGTATAGGGCGAGAAGCCCGGATGCGGCCCATAGCCATCGCCCTGCGGGATCGCGTTGAGCACGATCCGGCTCGAGGTGCCCTCATAGTCGCTGATATCAGGCCTGTAGGCGTCGTAGCGCAAGAGCGGCATTATTGCGAAACCGGCGGTGGGATCGCCTGGGCGGGGTCAACCGTCCAAACGTTTGAAGGTGGCGTGTTTGAGGGTGGCGCGACCTCTGTCCAGTTCGGCTGCGCCGCGCTCTGATCATGCCACGAAGACGGTTGCGAATTGGCTGCGGACCAGGCCGGCGCAGGCGCGCCCTCGCCGCTCCAGCTCGCGCCGGCAAAATCCTGTTGCGCCCAGTTGACGTAATCGCGGGCGAAGCCAGCGGCGAAACCGGACAGCGTGTAAGAGCCGGGATGGGGCGCGATCGTGACGACAAACCCGGCGGGTACCGCCGTCGCTGCGAAGCCGCCCGGCGGCGGCGATGGATGCCCGATCAAATCGACCGTGGCGATGCCGAGCACGACGACGACACCGCCGGCGGCTTCCGCCTCGGACACATGGAATGCCGCGGCGACACCGGCCAATGCGAGCGCGCCCGCGGATGCCACCGCGCTGACACTGAAGGCCGCGGCAATGCCACCCAGCGCAAAGGCGCCGACGCTCGCGGCTTCGCCCACGCTGAATTTGTCGGCCAGCCCCGTGAGCGCGAACGCGCCGCCGTTCGCGATCAGCACGAAGTTGCCGCTGTTCGGGGTCTGTCCTAACGCCCATCGTCCAAGCGCATCAAAGCCGAGCAGCGACATTGATCCTCTTCGCCCCTATCGCGTCCAGATGATGACTTCGCCGGCGGCGCCTGCTCCCGAACCACCACCGGCGTGGTTTTCGCCGGCGCCCCCTCCACCGGGGACTGCGCCTGGTTGTCCAACGTTCGCCTTGCCGCCTTGGCCGCCGCGAGGAGCGTCTCCGCCAAGGCCATAAGCGCCTGCACCGGGAGATGATGTTGGTCCCGACGTCGTACCTTGGCCGCCAGCGATGGAGAATGTCCATGGACCGGAAGCGGCTCCTCCGGGACCTCCGTTGGCACCAAATCCTGTAGCTCCGGGAGCGCTCCCGCCTGAGAGGCCCAAGTTTCCGAGATTTGCCCCCGCAATGCTGGTGCCGGCGCCGTTATTGCCGCCGCTGCCTGAGACTGAAGAACCTCCGGCGCCAACAGTGATGTTGAGGGTGCTGTCCATCGTGCCGGTGTAATACTTGTAGCCATAGGCGCCGCTGCCGCCGCCCGCACCCCGCTGCGTGCCGCCCGACTGACCGGCGCCCGAGCCGCCGCCGGACCACGCTTCGATGATCATCTCCACCGTATTGGCGGGGACGGGCCAGGCGGCATTGCTCGCGGTGATGACGGCGATCGTCCATGTCGCGGCTGCGGCGGCGATGTTCTTCCGGGCCTGCAGCTGTTGAGCAGCCGTGAAGCTGTTGGCCACTTCGACCGAGATCAGGTCTTCGGCGAGCGCGATCACCGAGACCTGCGGCACCGTCGCAAAATTGATCTTGGTTCCGGCCCCGCTCTGCCCCGCCGCCGTGCCGGTGGCAGCCGAATTGTAGAGCACCGTGCTGCGCGGAAACGTCCCGGTCGACGAGTTGTAGACGCCGGTGGAAATTTCCCACTGCGTCAGGTCGGCTGAGACCGCATAGACCTTATAGGACACCCCGTTCTGCACATTCGCGGCGCTCGGTGCCTGGCAGCCGCCGACCGCGGACGAATAGACCCAATCGGTGGTGCCGCCTGCCGTCGGGATGAAGCGAACGAGATCGGCGAACGCGGACATGAAGCGCTCCTATTGCAGCGTCAGCACGCCGTTGGTCTGATCGAGCGCGACGGTGAAGGTGTTGCCGTTGGTCAGCGTGATCGCC
>NZ_JBAURI010001238.1:0-3481 GCF_049581145.1 Bradyrhizobium sp. | reverse complement strand
TGCGCCGTCGCCGGTCAAGACGCTGGTCTCGAGTGAGTATCGCTCCGTGCTGCTGGTCAACCTGCTGATTACATTCGGCGGCGGTGCCGGCTACTACCTGACGTCCGGCTATCTGCCGAGTTTCCTGAAGATCATCAACGGTGTCCCGAACAACATCTCTTCGCTGATCCTGATGGGTGCGAGTGTGTCCGCGTTCGTCTCCGCGATCCTGGTCGGAGCGCTCAGCGAAAGGATCGGCCGCAAGCCGACGTTTCTGGCCATTGGCTTGTGCGCGCTGGTGCTATTGCCGCTGTGCTATATTGGACTGGCGAAGGCAAACGATACGATGGACGTGACGCTTTACACGCTGGCGATCGCGTTCATCGGCAATGCCGGTTATGCGCCGGTCCTTGTATTCCTGAACGAGAGATTTCCGACGTCGCTGCGTGCGAGCGGCACCGGATTGTCCTGGAACATCGGATTCGCGCTGGGCGGCATGATGCCGACGCTCGTTTCGCTGGCAAGCAGGAGCACGGCGCAAATTCCGATGTCGCTCGCGATCTTTTCGGCGGCGATCTTCGTCGTCTACTTGATCGGCGCCGCGATCATTCCTGAAACCAGAGGCAAATTTCATTGAGCCGAGATCGGCCGGAGTTCCCTTCATTTTCATCTTTGGTAAGGAGTTCTATATTACCCTTGCGTTATCTAACGGAATGCAAGCAGGGGTTGCAATGAGTCTGCTTAGTCGGTTCAGTATCCGCACCAAGCTGGCGAGCATGGTCGCGCTATCGGCTCTGACGGTCTGCTTGATCATCGCACTCTCCGCCTCCTTGAGCGAAAGGCGCATGACGGACGATCGCGTCGGGCAATTGCGAGCGGCCGTCGATCTGTTGGTCGGAATGGCTCAGACCCTGCAGGACCAGGTCGCTGCGGGGAATCTGACCCTCGCCGAGGCGCAGTCCCAGTTCCGCCAGCGCGGACACGGCATGCTGTTCGGCAAGGGCCAAGCCTATCCGCTCGCTTACAATGCCGATACGTCGTTCCTGCTGAACGGGACCAATCCTCAGCTCGAAGGCAAAATCACCTATTCGAAGGATGCCGATGGCGAGCTGATAGCACCCTCGATCATCGCTGCGGCGACTCGAAGCCCCGATGGCGGGACGACATCCTATTTGTTTCCTCGACCCGGGCAGACCGTTCCAGTGCGAAAAATGGTGTTCGCGCGCAAGTTCGAACCATGGAACATCACGGTCAGCTACGGCCTGTATGTCGATGACCTCGACGCCGACGTCAACGCGCTGCTGATCCGCCTGGGTGCGACCGGTGCGGCGGTGATGGCGCTGATCGGCTTGCTGTCATGGCTGATCGCGAGCGATATCCTCGGAGCCCTCAAGCGGCAGCAAGGCCGGATGCATAGCATCGCCAACGGGTCGCTCGATGAATCGGTTGGCGGAACCGAACGCGGCGATGAGATCGGTCGCATGGCGGAAACGTTGGAGATGTTGCGGCAGACCGCGATGACTGCGCGAACGCTGCAGGCGGAGCAGGCAGAGCTGAAACGACGGGCGGAAATCGAAAAGCGCGAAGCGCTGATCTCTCTCGCCGATCGCTTCGACGCGTCGGTCGGCCAGCTCGTCGGCATGATGGCCTCGGGGTCGACCGAGCTGGAAGCGACAGCGCAATCCATGACGGAAACGGCGACACGCACCAACCGGCAGGCGACCGTCGTCAGCACGGCCGCCGGAGAGGCCAGCACGCGCGTGCAGACGGTCGCGTCGGCGGCGGAAGAACTGACGTCCTCGATCGGCGAAATCAGCCGCCAAGTGGCGAAATCGGCCAAGATCACCGATCATGCGGTCGAAAGCGCACGCCGCACCGACACCATCGTCCGGGCGCTTGCCGATGGCGCGCAGCAGATCGAGCACGTGGCGGAGCTGATCTCAAGCATCGCCGGACAGACCAATCTGCTGGCGCTCAACGCCACCATCGAAGCTGCGCGCGCCGGCGATGCCGGCCGGGGCTTTGCAGTGGTCGCATCCGAGGTCAAGAGCCTTGCCAGCCAGACCGCGGATGCCACCAAGGAGATCGGCACCCGTATCGCGCAGATCCAGGGCGCGACGAAGGAGGCCGTCGAAGCGATCCAGGGCATCACGGCCACGATCGAGGAGGTCAGCGTGATCGCAGCGACGATCGCGTCCTCCATCGAGGAGCAGGGGACCGCCACCGCGGAAATCGCGCGCAACGTGACCCAGACGGCGCAGGCAACGCAGGCGGTGACGACAAACATTGGCGGGGTCAGCATCGCGGCCAATGAAACCGGTGGGGCCGCCGGCATGGTCCTGTCTGCGGCCTCGAATCTGTCAAAGCAGGCCGAACAATTATCGGGCGAGGTGACGACGTTCCTGGCCGGAGTGCGGGCCGCCTGATCCGCTCGCTCTCGGAGCAAGACGGGTGTGCAGCTCGTGGATGAATCGTCGAACTTCACCAAAAACATACCTTGAATGTTCCTGCCGCATCGCGAATTCGAACTTCGCGGCGCGGCGGCCCGCCAATTCGCCGAGGGGCGAAACGTCTCATTAAGGTACATCTTATAGCGAGGCACGAGCAGGCGACCGAAAGGCGGAACGATGCCCCATGCCGTGACCGACAATTGCATAAGATGCAAATACATGGATTGCGTCGAGGTCTGTCCCGTCAACAGCTTCTATGCCGGCGAAACCATGCTGGTCATAAGCCCCGACGAATGCATTGACTGTGGCGTCTGCGTACCCGAATGCCCCGCCCAGGCAATCGTCCCGGATACCGATCTTGGGGAGGCGTCGCACTGGCTCGAACTCAATCGCAAGTTCGCAAGTCTCTGGCCCAACATCGTGGCGAAGGGTCAGCCGCCCCACGATGCTGACGTCTGGAGCGGCGTGCCCAATAAACTTGCCGAACATTTCAGTCCGAACCCGGGCGACGGCTGAGATACCCTGGACTGCGCCGCCGAGCACCGCGCGCAGGCCGTTACGTCTTCCACTTGCCGGCGCCGCTTTGAATCCTGTCCGGTTGGCCAGTTCGGAGTGATGGCGCTTGGATGGACTCTTGGATCGGTGGTCGCAATAGGTCTCATGTCAGCAGCGGGAATTGGCGCCGCCATCCGATCAGACTGCGATGCACCGCCGACTGTTGCCGTCGCTTTCTCGTTGTCGGCCCTCAGGTCGAATCAGGGGTAATGTCTGCGTTGGGACCCGGAGCACGCGCGTCGGCGCGCAGCCGCGCATTGCCGCCAATCGCGGTCTCCTTTGCCATATCTCGATTGCCGACGATCCATAGCGTCATATCCCAGGCATCGAGGATGCCCGCGAACAGGAACAGCATGACCGCCCCGGCAATCGGGTAGGGCGCGAAGGATTTTTCGGCGATCAATCCGGCGGCCCCGACCAACAGGCAAGCATTCGCCAGCGTCGGGGCGCCCGCATAGGCGATCCAGTCGCGCAGATCGAGCGACACGAAGTCGAGC
>NZ_JBAURI010001237.1:0-7038 GCF_049581145.1 Bradyrhizobium sp. | reverse complement strand
GCCCCGCTGCGCACGGCCAGCGAACCGCCGCAGCGCTCGTCCGGTCTCATCCTGAAGTGATGTAAAGGGATATGTTCATGTCTGGCGTTCTCCTTCGCCGCACGGCTTTGATGCTCGCAGTCGCGGCTCTGCCGGCCTGTGCGCCGCTCCCGCCCGATTATTCGCCATACTATGTGCGGGTGCCGGTCGAGTCGCAGAATCGCTTCGGCTCGGTCATTCATTCCGAGTTGGTTCCCGAGGCGTGCCTGACACCGGATCCGACCGATACCGGGCTCGGTGGCTCGCGGCTGCCGCCCGGATGCGCCAACAACGCCAACTTGCTCAACATGGTCGAGCGGAAGCGTGATCTCGTTGAGGGACGGAAACTCGGTCCGGCGCCGGCTTCTCCCTCGGCGCGGGCGGCGCAGAAATATATCTACGGACCGGAGCAGAGCGCCCTGGGCGGCGGCGTCAGACCGCCCATCCATGCTGTGACCCAGGCCGGGACCTCGAGCGAGGCCGCCGCACCGGCTGCGACCCAATGAAGGTGGCATCCGCGGGCGTTCGAGCCTCCGCTTTCATCCTTGCATGGTTCCCAGCGCGTGGGCGCGCGCAACGGGATCGATGATCCCGCGGATCGAGCCCGCCCGACCGAACAGTATGTTGAATTCTGATTGGGAAAGTCCCTCCGGTGCAACGGCTCGCGCGTCATGCGAACTCCTTCCGATCATTCCAAGTACAAGGACGAGATTGCGCCGATGGACGGAGCGGGCGGCAGGGGATGTCGCAACCTGATCTGTCAAGGTCGCGGCTTTGTCGGCGTTCCCCGCGAGAGCAGCCGCAAGCGCGAGATTGGTTGTAATGTCGATATCGCCGGGCGAAATTCCGAGCCCTTTTTCGAAGGTCTCCTGCGCCTCTGCGAACTTTCCCGCCATGGTCTGTGCGACGCCAAGGCGATTGTAGGCCGCACCGGTATTGACGAGCGGTGCTGCCTTCGCAAGTGCGGCGAGCCCGTTCACGAGATCGCCGCGTTGCGTAAGCGCGGTCCCGAGGTCCAGTTGCGCCTCGGCGTCGTCAGGATTGATCGCGAGCGCAGAACGATAGGCGCCGATCGCCTCGGTGAACTTTCTGGCGCGCAGGCAGGCGTCGCCAAGCTGCACATAGGCCGCCGCCGAGCGGCCCGATATGGTGACGGCCTGGCGATAGAGCACGAGGGCAGTATCCTCGCTGCCGCTCGTCTCCACGTCGCGGGCCATCCGGGTGAGCTCATCGAACTTGTCATTGGCGCTGGTGTCAGCCGCGGTCGAGACGGGAACAGCCGGCACACCCGCGCATCCGGCAAGTCCACCCAGCAGCAGGATCGCGCTCAATCCGGCACTGATGCTGCGTTTTCCGCACCAACGATTCGCCACGAGCGTATGCGCATGAGATGCCGCCGCGGAGAACACCGTCATGAGCAACGAATCCGAAGAGAAATCACTTCCTGCTTCGCAGAAGAAGCTTCGCGACGCGCGTCGCAAGGGCCAGGTGCCCCATAGCCGCGATCTCGTTTCCGGTTTCACGCTCACGCTCATGTTGATTTATCTCTGGCTGGCTTGGCCCGCATTAGGGGATCGTCTGGTCGAACTGATGGATATCATCCCTGAGTTCGTTGACCTTCCATTCGTCGAAGCTGCGAGTCGGGCGCTGCGGCTGTCCCTTGAGGTGCTGCTGCTGGCTAGCCTGCCGCTGATCGCCATTCTCGTTGTCGGAGATCTCGTTGCCGGCATCGCCGGCACGCTGGGACCGGTCTTTTCGTTCGACCTGGTAAAACTCAAGTTCGAACGTATCAATCCAGCGGAAGGGCTCAAGCGGATTTTCTCGGTTCGCAATGTCGTCGAGTTTGCCAAGAGCGCGGTCAAGGTCGTGGTGTTGTGCACCGCTTTCGTCGTGATCCTGCGCGGCACAATACAGTCGCTGTTCGAGATCCCGGTCTGCGGCGCCTGGTGCCTCACGGCGGAAGTTGTCGAGGCCGCGAAGCCGCTCGTCGCCACAGCGGCCGTCGCTTTCCTCACCGTAGGCCTGTTCGATCTCCTGATACAGCGCCAGCTCTTCCTGCGCGACATGCGCATGACCCGCACCGAGAACAAGCGGGAAAGGAAGGAACTCGAAGGCGATCCGCTCCTTCGTCGCGAACGCCGGCGGCGCCGCGTGCTGCAGGTCGCAGCTGGCACTGGCAACGTCGGCATCTCGCGCGCGGTCATCGCGATCATGCATGGAGATCAGGTCGTTGGCCTGCGCTACCGGACAGGCGAAACGCCGGTGCCGTTCGTCGTGTGCAAGGCGGACGGCCAAGCCGGCTTGGCCATGCTTGCGGAGCTGCGGGAGCGCGGAATTCCCATCGTCGATGACGCGGAGTTCGTCGCCGCTCTTGCGGCAAAGCATAGGGTAGGGGACATGATCGACGCCGAGCTTTTCCCAGCCGTAGCCCGGGCGCTGGTCGCTGCAGGCATTTCCTGACAGCCGAACATTGAAGTCGCTCGTTCCCATCAGCAGTGCCTTCGCCCTCGCTCCGGAAATGGTCCTCCGCCAGAGCTGCAAGCGGCATCACGGCCGACACGCCTAACCGACAGCCAGGCGCGTGCCGCTGTGCTTGGCATCGGTGCGGACAGCAAGCGTATCAAGAGCGATGCGCATCGCGTCCGCCTTGTGGCAGAGATGCCGTCGTGCAACCTTCGCGAACCGCGCCCCGTCCTTCTCTTCGAGTGCAATCATCATTTCTTCGTGGTCCGCGACGGCGTCAGCCCATTGCGGTGGCACCTTGGGCGTGACGAACAGGATGCTGCGCAGCCGAGTCTGGACCATATTGTAGGTGTCGCTGAGCGCCTTGTTTCTGGCTATCTCGAAAATCGCATCGTGGATGGCGCGATTGATCTCGCTGTAGGAGTCCTGGTCACCGGCGCGGTAGTGCTCAAGCATCTGCGCGTGCATGCACCGAATCCGCGCCAGTTCGTCGGCCTTGATGTTTGCACATGCGAACTCTCCGGCAAGCGCCGCGAGCATTCCCAGAATGGGAACGATTTCTTCGATCTCCTTGCGCGTGACATGGACAACCCGGGCGCCCCTGTTGGGCAAAAGGCAAACAAGTCCCTCGACGGAAAGAACCTTGAGGGCCTCCCGCAGCGGTGTTCGCGATACGCCGAAAACGTCACACAGGCGCGACTCCGGGATCCGGCTTCCAGGACGAAGCTCGCCCCGGATGATCATGTCGCGCAGCAATGTGACCAGCTCGTTGTGAAGTGATTTGCGGGGAATGGCTGGTTGAGGGGACATGTTACTCCAAACACATGCGCTTGAACGCACTTGTGAACTGGACTTAAATATTTCCGCCGTAAAGAAGCTACTTTCGTGGTGGCTTAGAAAAGGCCGCGCAATAGCATTGCAGTGGCAAAATGGTGGCGCATAAGGGCGAGGAAACCCAGTACAACCAAAAAATGCATTTGCTCCGCGTTTCTCCGCCGCTGGCTTGCTGCGGGAACGCCCGACGCGGCTATCCTCAACTCTGACGTTCGCCGAGAATGAATGCAGAATGCAAAATTCTAAATTCAAAATTTCAAATGAAGAATAATCGCGTCAGATACTTAAAAGGCGCTTCAATCGGAAAAGGCCATATGACACCCTTGTAAAATCAAGCGGCCGCCGCGCGTTGGCGAGCTGGACGCAGTAGCACGGCACAGGAGATGGCATGCCTGCAGTCTACTACAATAACAATGGCACTCTGGAATATTACGTGCCGCCTCGGCCGCCGGCGCCGCCACCACCACCTCCTCCTCCACCGCCCAAAACTGGAACAAGCGCTCCGGGATTGCAGCAGGACGTCACTGTCGCGAAGCAGGCAACCGGCGACTACCTGTCCGGCCACAGCACCGCCGAGACCACGGCTCTGGACGACTGGGCCGCCGTCGGGGCTGTTATTGCGAACCAGTACCGGATCGCCTGGGCATCCGCACGTCATCGGGAGGCGGCGGTCGCCGCGCTCGACAGGCAGTATGACAGCTACTTCCAGCACAGCGGGGTTGACACCGAGATCTACGACCACGTCGTCGCGTCCGCCAAGGACGAGGTGCCGGGGGAGGAGGGACAGACGCTCCCGCCATCCGGCACAAAAGGGTCTTCGGGCACAAACGCGTCGTCAAGCTCAAGCGCGACAGCGCACACCACGAGCGGGTCGTCAGGTACCAGCACGACGACGTACTCCACAACCGTGTCATACGGGTCGCGCGGCGCGGTCCTGGGCGGAGAGCCGTTCGTCATCACCACCGTCGTCACGCATGCGGCGTCGCCGTCCAAGCCGCACACGCCTTCCGCTCCCCCTCAGGTGACGAAGGCGCGCAAAGCGATCGTCACCGGCGCGGCGGCCTATAGGCCGACCGGGCCGGGCATCACGGTCGATAACCCCGTCGTCAAGGCGATGATGCCGATCCTGACGAAAGCAGAGCAGGATCAGCATGCGGCCCAGCAACAGGTCGATGCTGACACGTCGAACGAGCACACCACGCAGCAGCAGCTGGCGATCCTGAATACCTATACCAGCAATGCCGGCCTGTCGCTGAAGGCCATGCTGCAGCATGCCTTTCAGCTGGAGACGCAGCTGAGGGGAGAGCTGCGGCAGACCGCCGTCGCTCAGCAACATCTCCGTGCCGCAAAGGCGAAGGTGGCGGCGGCTACCGTCGTCGCCTACACCCAGCAAGGGCAAAGCGACAATCAGACAGCGACGAAGGCGGCGGCGACATCGAGAACGTCGCTCGACCATCTGAATAAGCTGCTGCCCAAGGGCCTGTCCGTGAAGCCGGGCGCCACGCTGACGCCGACGCAGCTGGCGAGCCTGTCGGGCCAGCAGCGGCAAGCCTATTTCGCATACTTGACGGCCACTTTGAATGCGAACGCCGCCGTGGCGAAGACCAATGCCGACTACGCCCAGGCCAACGCCAGCTACGCCTTGCTTCAGCTCTACGCGTCCGACCCGAAGGCGTACGGCGATATCGCCCAGCAGGCCGTAGGCCTGGTGCAAGGGGCTCTATCGCCGCTCACCGTGTCGGTGCAGCACAAGGGTCAGACCTATGTCATGCCCGCAAGCGATCTCCTGACGATGCCAGGCCACATGACACCCGGCGCCGCGCAGTCCAATTTCGATTACTACACCCAGCAAGAGACCGACTTCAACGCCCAATGGAACGCCGCCACGGCGGCGATGGCGTACCTGCCGGCGAGCAGCAGCGCGAGCGCCCTGCAGATCCAGTTCGACGCCCTCACGAAGCAGGTCGGCGCCCTCCAGAAGCAGA
The DNA here is from genome assembly GCF_049581145.1 of Bradyrhizobium sp. GTDB lineage: Bacteria > Pseudomonadota > Alphaproteobacteria > Rhizobiales > Xanthobacteraceae > Bradyrhizobium. The sequence goes on along the minus strand of NZ_JBAURI010001237.1, from coordinate 1,738 downwards.
TCGACGCGCTGGCGCAGGACGCGCTGCCGATCGACCGGGGCGTTGGTACGCTGGTTGACCAGTATGGCGCCGCCCAGAGTGCCCTGGCAAAAATTAGCGCCGCCTTGGCGAAAGCCAACAGCGCCGCCGCGCAAAGCGCTCCCGCTTTCAATCTCACCACCACCTACGTGACAAAGCTGCAGGGCCAGCAGGGCGTGCAGACGGCCTCGAGCGCGCTCAACACGGCGGAAGCCAACTACGTCAAGTGGGCTGCCGCGCACCCTGCCGCTATCCACGATCCCTTTGTGGCGTCGGGTGGCACCCTCAATCCCTATGCCGGACAGGTTGCCACGGCGCAGCAGCAGCTCGCGCTGGCCCAGCAGGAGTCCAACACGGCCTCCGCTGAGTTTCTCGCGGCCTATGGGCAGCTCTATGCCATGAACCTCGATGCCGCCGCGAAGGCGGAATTGCAAAAGGTGACAGCCTGTTCGACGAGTCCCGATTCGCCGTATGTGATCTCGCAGAACGACCATTCGGACGCCGTGGCCGCGGGAAGCGTCGCCAACCAGTTCTCGAGTCAGGCCAGCGATGACGAAGCCCAGCTGGTGGTGACGATGGACCACCTCGCCGTTACCGCCGATCAGCAGGCCGTGACCAAACTGACGGCAGAATATGTTCAGTGGAACAGGACTCATCCGAATCCGAGTTTCGTGAAACTGGCGCTGGCGAACGGCGTGAGCCCGGGCGCCATCAGCCCCGCCGTTGCGAACCCGTCGAATCCGTATTCGACGGCGCTTTCCAATGCGAAGGCGACGCTGACGGCTGACGGGCAGGGGCTCTTTCTCGACGCCCAGACGGCGCAGCAGGCGCAGGGTGCGCTGGCGCAAGCCAACTACATCGCGAGCCTGCCGCTGAACCTGCAGGATCCGCAGACGACGGCGGATAAGCAGCAGCAGCAGCAGGATATCGAAACTTTCGACCAGACACATCTGTTGTTCAAGGGAGCGATCAACGTCGGCAACGCGCTCGACGTGGTGAATGACGATATCTCCGGGTACCAGAAGGGGTATCTCTCCACGCGCCCGCTGGTGGAACAAGGCTACGATGCGGTCTCCAATTTCTTCGGCGGCGGCGGCACCCACTCGGCTGCCTTATCCTACATGGAGGGTGTGCGCTCGCAACTTCAGGCCGTTCAGCAGAAATACGGCGGCGGGCAGCTCTCTCGCGCTCAGTATGTGGCCGAGCAGACCGCGCTGCAAAAAATCCTGCAGAACTACGGTCAGACCGTAAGTAGCACGGAACTCCAGGACCAGCAGGGCGATCAGGCCTTTGATGAAATGGAGCAGGGCCTCGAGTTCGGCGCCGAACTCGCGGCGGGCATCATCGCCACCGCGGCGTCCGGGGGCAATGTCGCGGTTGGCATGGCAACAACCTTCGCCGTCGCTCAAGCGTTCCGGGGCGCCCAGAATGGTGTGACGGCGCTCGAGGGCGGATCGGTGATGGACGATCAGGGCGGCATTTCGCTCGTTACGGCTGGCGTAGACGGGATCAAGTCGCTCGTCGGCGATAAGGAGGGCGGCATCACCGCGGCGATGGGGGCGCGCGCCGGCATTGACGGAGCCGAGGACGCCGTGACGGCGGCGAGCGTTGGCTACGGTAACGTCGTCGCCGGCAAGGTCACGGATCTGGCCGTATCCTTCGGACTGAAGGTGGCGGGCAAGCTGGTGGGAGGGGCCGCGGACGTCGCCGTGGACACGGC
>NZ_JBAURI010001236.1:0-2063 GCF_049581145.1 Bradyrhizobium sp. | reverse complement strand
CCTCCGGGATGTCCGACCTGACAGCCTTCTCGTTCGACCGTCTCACCAAGGCGATCGGCGTCCTGCTCGACCGCGCCGTCGCAGCCGGCGACATCCGCGCCGATGTCAGCGCCGAGGACCTCTTACGCGCGCTGGTCGGCATGTGCTATCTGCACGACCAGCCGGGCTGGCAGGCGAGCGTGGTGCGGCTGTTGGATGTGTTTGTCGACGGGCTGCGGTTGCGGGGGGACGCGGGCGACGTCACGGCGCGAGCGGCGCACGAGGGCAGGAAAAGGCCTGGTGCTGCCAGACAGGATTGAACTGTCGACCTCTCCATTACCAATGGAGTGCTCTACCACTGAGCTACGGCAGCATGTCCGGGATCATGATCAGGAATCGGCCGACAAGGCCGCTTGCGGACGGGCGGTTCTTGCCACAGGGCATCCCTTGGCGCAAGCGCTCGTGGCGCCCTAAATGGCCGGCAGCACGTCCAAAAACTCAGAGTTGCCGGGTGGATCGCGCGAATCCGGCTTCGTGCCGCTCCGATTCCCTGATCCTTCGTGCAGTGGCGGCGGCGCCTGGATTGGTGCATCGTGCCGGGCATCACTCGGAACGGGCCGATGACGATCGACCGGCAGGACAAATGGGACGACAAAGCGGCGCCGCGCATGAAAGACTCACGACGGGACCGGCTGAAAAGCGCGCTGCGTGAAAACCTCAGACGGCGCAAATCGCAGGCCAAGGAACGTGACATGGAGCGCAGTCAGGAGCGCAGTCAGGAACTCAACAAAGTGACCGCGGCGCCCTCGAACCATCATGAAAACGCGCTAGATGATGATACCGGAAGCGTCGGGGGCGGGTAGCAGCGTTCCGCCAGGCGCAATTTGTCTGGTTATTGTAGTGTGAGATCTCGGCATGACGGCAGGGGACGAGCCCGGAGACGGAAGCGCCAGCAGCGGCAATAGCGATCCCGCGAGGAAGATGTTTCCGCGTTACGAGCAGACCTTTCCGGCGCTGACGCCGCAGGAAATCGACCGGATGCGCCGGTTCGGCGAACTCAGGTCCTACCGTGACGGCGAGCTTCTGTTCGAGACCGGCAAGCCCGGGCCCGGCATGTTCGTCCTGCTTTCCGGCCACGTCGCGATCACGGAGCGTGACGGCCTCGGCCATGTCACGCCGGTCATCGAGCAGGGACCGGGCCAGTTCCTGGCCGAGATCGGCCAGCTCTCCGGCCGCAACGCGCTGGTCGACGGCCATGCCGAGGGTGAGGTCGAAACGCTGCTGATTCGCCCCGATCGGCTGCGGGCGCTGCTGGTCGCCGAGGCCGATCTCGGCGAGCGCGTCATGCGTGCGCTGATCCTGCGCCGGGTCAATCTGATCCAGGGCGGTGTCGGCGGCCCGGTGCTGATCGGGCCGTCGAGTTCCACCAGTGTCGCCCGCTTGGAGAATTTTCTTCTCCGCAACGGCTATCCCCATCACCTGCTCGACCCTGTCGCCGATCACGATGCCGCCGAGCTGATCGCGCGCTATTCGCCGTCGCCGGACGATTGGCCGCTGGTGGTGACCACCGACGGCACGGTGCTGCGCAATCCCAGCGAAAGCGAGATCGCCCGCGCGCTTGGCATGATCGGCGGTCCGCGCGGCCAGAAGATCTACGATGCCGCGATCGTCGGCTGCGGGCCGGCGGGGCTTGCGACCGCGGTCTATGCCGCCTCCGAGGGCCTGTCGGTGGTGATGCTGGATTCCCGCTCTTATGGCGGCCAGGCCGGCGCCAGCGCGCGGATCGAGAACTATCTCGGTTTTCCCACCGGCATCTCGGGGCAGGCGCTGGCGGGGCGCGCCTTCAGCCAGGCGCAGAAATTCGGCGCCGAGATCATGATCCCGATCAGCGCGCAATCGCTCGATTGCGAACGCCGCGACGGCGCCTTCACCCTGAAGCTCGACGATGGCGACGAGGTGCGTTCGCGCGCGGTCGTGGTGGCGAGCGGCGCGCGCTACCGGCGGCCGGCGATCGAAAATCTCGCGCGGTTCGAGGGGCGCGGGGTCTGGTACTGGGCCTCGCCGATCGAGGCGCGGCTCTGCGC
>NZ_JBAURI010001235.1:0-1521 GCF_049581145.1 Bradyrhizobium sp. | reverse complement strand
AAAGCCGAGCGCGCCGCTGTTCGACCTGGTCGACCACCACCAGCTCGCCGAAGCGTACTCGCGAAACCCGCGCCTCACCGGCTTCATGGCCATCCAGCCCAGCAGCACGACCCCCATCGCGTTCCTGCTCGACATCAACCGATGGCTAGACCGCTCCGGCGTCACCATCCGATTGGACGCGTGAGCCCCCAGCCATGGCCACTCAACACGAAGCCAACGTTTACATCACCAACACCACTGACGGAACGGCCCACATCAAGCTCTTCCACCAGAACGACCCGGACGGCACCCAGAACGGAAGCTGGACCGCCAGCCCGGGGGAGACCGTGGGCCCGATGACCGTCCGGTTCGAGACCGGCTGGGGCTCCTATGGCATCCTCGACTGGTGGTCAGTCATCATCGCCGTGGAAGGCGGGTCGACGCCGGGCATCTACCAGAACTCAGGCACGACTCCCTTCCCCCACCGGAAGGAATGCCAGCTGCAGAGCGCGGATGTCGACCAGCACCTCACCTTCGCCGTCAGCGCCGACAGCTTCGACATCAACCTGGCCTCCGGCGGATGCACCGACGGGATGACGAGGCTCGGCGAGTTCTCGAAGATCACCAACGTATTCGTGCTGATGCTGGAGAACCGCTCCTTCGACAACCTCTTCGGCCAGTCCGGCATCCCGGGTATCACCCACGCCACACCCGCCGACAGCAACGTCTACCACGATGTCACCTACCAGGTTGGCAGTCCCGCGCCCACGGCCATGCCAACCGACCCCGGTCAAGAGTTCCAGGACGTCGTCAAGCAACTGGGCGGCCCGGACGCGAGTTACCCGCCCGGCGGCCCCTACCCGAACGTCAACCTCTCCGGGTTCGCCGCCAACTACGCAACCACCACAACAGAAGGAACGCCGCCCGCCAGCGCCGACATCGGCAAGATCATGCTCGGCTTCGATAGCAAAGCTCAGCTGCCCGTCCTCTATCAGCTGGCGACCGAGTTCGCGATCTGCGACCACTGGTTCTCGTCGCTGCCCGGCCCGACCTGGCCCAACCGGTTCTTCGTCCACGGCGCCTCATCGGCCGGCCTCGACCACAGCCCCACCCAGACCCAGATGGTCGGGTGGGAAACTCCCGGGCTCGGCTTCACCTACCCCCGCGGCAGCATCTACGACGCGGCGACGCGGGCCGGGCTCACCTGGCGGATCTACAACGACGACACCGACGCCTACAGCGACGACCCGCAGGACGGCTCCGTCTTCGGCGCGGTCCCGCAGGTATCGGCGCTGAAGGGCGTCACCCTGCTCGACGCCAACTCCCTCACCCACTTCGCCGCCGACCTGCAGCGCCCCTACACCTGCCAGTACACGTTCATCGAGCCCAACTACGGCGACATCACCAGCAGCTACCGGGGCGGTTCCTCCCAGCACCCGATGGACGACGTCTACGGCGGCGAAGGCCTCATCAAGGCGATCTACGAGGCCATCCGCAACTCACCGGCGTGGGACACCAGCCTGCTGATCATCACCTACGACG
>NZ_JBAURI010001234.1:0-6448 GCF_049581145.1 Bradyrhizobium sp. | reverse complement strand
GTCGCAGACCTTCGTGAAGGCCGAGCGCGGCAGCTTTAACGCCCATCACTACCGCTATTCGCCCGGCATGAGCACGTTCCTGGTCGAATGCGATGCGGCAACGTGGGACGCCTATGGCTTCGCCGACAAGACGGTCGAGCAATCCAAGACGGTCTGCGAGCAGGTGTTCGCGGCCACGCTCGATGGACACGAACTGATCTCGAACAAATCGGTGTGGCGCAATTTCCCCTGGATCTGGAACGAACACTGGTCGTACCGCAACATGGTGCTGATCGGCGACGCGCTGCATTCGGCGCATTTCTCGATCGGCTCGGGCACGCGGCTTGCGATCGAGGACGCGATCGCGCTCGCCAAGGCGCTGGAGGCGGAGGCCGATGTCGCGCGTGGGCTCGCGCGCTATCAGGCCGAGCGCAAGCCGATCGTGAAGAAGCTGGTGACGGCGGCGCGTACCAGCGCCGACTGGTACGAGAAATTTCCGGCCCATATGCAGCGCGAGCTGATGGATTTCGCCTATGGCTATATGACCCGTTCGGGCCGAATCGACGATTCGCGGCTGCGGACGATGTCGCCGCAATTCATGGCCCGCTACGAGGCGTCCCGGACCATGGGAGGCGCCGCATGACGCCCGAGATCGATGATGGCGTGCCGCCGGACAGTCCCGGCGCGCGCGAGATCGGTTTTGCGGCTCCCGAGCGCTACAACGCCAGCCGGATCCTGTTCGACAATCTCGCTCACGGCCGTGGCGACAGGCTGGCCCTCGCCGGACCGGCCGGAACGCGCAGCTATGCCGAGCTCTGCGCCGAGGCCGGCCGCTGGGGCAACGGCTTGCAGTCACTGGGGCTCACGCGCGGCGACCGCATCCTGATGTTCCTCGACGACACGCCGGCCTATCCGGCGGCATTTTTCGGCGCGGTCCGGGCCGGCTTCGTGCCGCTGTTGATCAACACGCTGACGCCGCCGGACTTGCTGCAGTTCTATCTCGCCGATTCCGGCGCCACGGTCGCTGTCACCGAGGCCGCGTTCGCTGCGCGCTTCGATGCACAGGCCTGCCAGGATACCGCGCTGCGCACGCTGATCGTGGTCAATGGCCACGCGCGCGCGCACAGCGCGCCGACGACGATTGCCGCCGAGCACTGGTTGCCGGAATTTGCAGCCGAGCTTGCGGAGACCGACACCCATCGCAACGAGATGGCGTTCTGGATGTATTCCTCGGGCTCGACCGGGCGGCCCAAAGGCATCGTGCATCTGCAGCACGACATGGCCTATAGCGACCGGGCGTTCGCGCAGAGCATCCTGAAATTGACCCAGGACGACATCTGTTTCTCCGTGCCGAAGATCTTCTTCGCCTATGGCTTTGGCAATTCCATCACCTTCCCGTTCGCGGCCGGCGCGGCGACCTTGCTGCTGCCGGGCCAGCCAAAACCGGCCGCGATCTTCGAAGCCATCGCCCGGTTTCGGCCCACGATCTTCTTCGGCCTGCCGACGCTCTATACCTCGCTGACCAAGGCCGACGACGCGGCGGTCGCCGACTTTTCCTCACTGCGGATGTCGCTCTCGGCGGCCGAAGTGCTGTCGAGCGATGTCTTCAATGGCTGGAAGGCGCTGACCGGGCTCGAGATCGTCGAGGGGCTCGGCTCCACCGAAGTGCTGCATATCTATCTCTGCAATCGTCCCGACAACAAGAAGCCCGGCGCCGCCGGCCTGCGCGTGCCCGGCTATGAGATCGCGCTGAAGGACAAGGACGGCCGCGCCGTCGACGACGACGAGGAAGGCATCTTGTGGGTGCGCGGTGATTCAAACACGCCGCTATACTGGAACCGGCCGGACAAGACCGCGGAGACCATCCGCGCCGGCGGCTGGATCTATACCGGCGACCGCTTCGTGCGCGATAGCGAAGGTTTTCATTTCTTCCGCGGCCGCGCCGACGACCTGATCAAGATTTCCGGCCAATGGGTCTATCCGCTCGAGGTCGAGCTGTGTCTCGCCGATCATCCCGACGTGCGCGAATGCGCGGTGTTCGCCGCCGAACTGCCGGACCGCCGCATGACGCTGAAGGCGGTGGTGGTGATGAATCGCCGCGATTTCGACGATGCTGACGCCATAAAATCGCTGCAGGATTTCGTCAAGGCAAAGCTACTGCCCTACAAATATCCGCGCCAGATCATCTTCATCGATGAGTTGCCGAAGACCGGCACCGGCAAGATCGACCGCCAGGCCGTGCTCAAGATGTAGTGTACGGAATCGTCATTGCGAGCGCAGCTAAGCAACCCGCCAAGACGATATGAATCGCTTCGTCGCCATGGGGGCGGCGCCTTGCGCCGACCCGATGGTTCCTCGCAACGACGCTCCCGTATTAGTTAGCTCCCCAATCCCGTCCCGCCATACAGCCAAGCCAGATCGCGATACCAATCCTCCGATGTCTTCGCGCTCATGATGGCGTTGCGAAGTCGGGCGTGCTCGCCGGCGGGATGATAGATGTGCTCGCCGATCGCGCGCGAGGTCAGTTGCACGCGCGCGGTGCGTGGGAAGCGCTGCACGCGGTAGTGTTCGAGCGCCGTGGCCTGATCGTCATGGTGCGACAGCATGTGCGACAGGCAGACCGCGTCCTCCATCGCCTGGCAGGCGCCTTGCGCGAAATATTGCAGCATCGGATGCGCGGCGTCGCCCAATAGCGCGACGCGGCCGTCGAGCCAGCGCTCGGTGGGATCGCGGTCGCACAACACCCAGAGCTTCCAGTTCTTGCCGTGACGGATGATAGCCTTGGCACGCTCATGGACATGGCCAAACCCCCGCATCACCTCCTCTTCGGAGACCGGCATGCCCGCCACAGGCTCCGGCGCGTCGTTGTGATAGGTGACGACGAGGTTGAACACCTTCCAGCCCGATAGCGGATAATGCACGATGTGGCATTTCGGGCCGGCCCACAGCGTCGCGGCGTTCCAGCGCAGATCCTCCGGCATTTCATCGGTCGGGATCACCGAGCGGTAGGTGGTGTGGCCGGAAACGCGCGGCGGCCCGTCGGACGCGACCTGCTTGCGGACATTCGACCAGAGCCCGTCGGCGCCGATCAGGAGCGAGCCGGTGACCCACGCGCCATCGGCCAGATGCGCGGTCACCGTCGAGCCATCCTGATCGTAGCGCACGACTTCGGAGCTGACGCGGAGCTCGATCAGATCGCTGTCGCGGCAGGCCTTCAGCAGCACGCCATGCAGGTCGCCGCGATGCACCACCGCATAGGGATTGCCGAAGCGGACGCGAAACGGCTCGCCGAGATCGACATGGGTGATCTCTTCGGCCGTCAGCGCATCCATCAGCCGGAGCTGGTCGATATAAACAGCCATGCCGCGCGCGGCTGCGCCGACGCCGAGATAGTCGAAGGCATGGAACGCGTTCGGGCCAAGCTGGATGCCGGCGCCGATCTCGCCCAGCGCGGACGCTTTCTCCAAGAGGATCGAACGAAAGCCTTTTTGCGCGAGGCCCAGCGCGGCGGCGAGGCCGCCGATGCCGCCGCCCGCGATCAGGACCGGCTGCCTGGTCACCGTCATCAGCCCGACCTCCCGAGATGTTCGAGCGCGTCCTCGGCACGCAGCGGCACGCGGGAGACCTCGTTGTTGAGATCGACCAGCTGCGTCATGAGCGCCATCAGCGTCTTGCGGTCGGCAGGCCGGAGCGGCTGCAGCATCCGCGCTTGCGCGCGATCCACCGCGGGCATGATGTTGCGCAGCAAGGTCACGCCGGACCTGGTAAGATAAAGCAGCTTGACCCGTTTGTCCTCGGCCGCCGGTTTGCGCTCGATATGGCGTTTGGCCTCCAGCCGCTCGATGACGCTGCCGAGCGTGGAGCGGTCGAACGCGATCACCGCCGACAGCCGGGTCGCGTCGATGCCGGGATGGGTGCGGATCGCGACCAGCGCCGCGTACTGCACGGGCGTCAGATCGTAGGCCCTGCACTCCTCGGCAAAGATCGCGACCGCGATCTGTTGCATGCGCCGGAACAGATAGCCTGGCTTGGTGTAGACCGCATCCATCGTGAGCGAAGACTTATTCGGCATCGGGCTGCTTGTCAGGAGCTGCGTCGGCGAATGCCGGCAGCGCTTTTGCGACGGCTTCGACTTTGAGCAGGCGTGGGAAGGCATTGACGTCGACGCCAAAGCGCCGCGCATTGGCCAGCTGCGGCACCAGACAGAGATCGGCAAGGCCAGGTGCGTCGCCGAAGCAAAAGCGGGCTTGTTCGCCGGCAATCAACTTCTCGCAGGCCGCAAGGCCCTCGCGGTTGGCCCAGCCGGCCCAGGCCGTCACCTGATCTTCCTTCAGGCCGAGCTCGCGCAGCCGCGCCAGGATCTTGAGATTCTGCACCGGATGGGTGTCGCAGGCCAGCACCTCGGCGAAGGCGCGAACTTTTGCGCGGCGCAGCGCATCCGGCGGCAACAGCGGCGGCTCGGGGTGGGTTTCATCGAGCCATTCGATGATGGCGAGCGACTGGGTGATGATCGCGCCGGAATCGTCCTGCAGCGTCGGCACCAGCCCTTGCGGATTGATCGCGAGATAAGAGGGGTCGCGCTGCTCGCCTCTGCGCAGATGGTGCGCCAGGTGTTCGACCCGCAAGCCCTTCAGGTTCAAGGCTATTCTGACCCGGTAGGACGCGCTGCTGCGAAAATAGCCGTGCAGCTTCATCGGAACCTCCCCGTCATTTTTATGATTGAATTGACGCTAGCCACACTGTCAGTATGCTGTCAATCAGCCAACAAGAATGACGGGAGGCCGCCCATGGAAGCCGTGCAGAAAACGCCGGAACGCGAGGCATTCTACAAGAAGATCGATGGCGAGAATCTCTCCGCGCTGTGGAATGTGATGGGCGATCTGATCACGCCGGAGCCGAAGAGCGCGTGCCGGCCGCATCTGTGGAAATTCGACACCATCCGCGACTACATGACGGAAGCGGGCAGACTGATCACCGCCAAGGAAGCCGAACGGCGGGTGCTGATCCTGGAAAATCCGGGCTTGCGCGGCCAATCGAAGGCGACAACGTCGCTGTTTGCCGGTATCCAGATGGTGGTCCCCGGCGACGTTGCGCCGGCACACCGGCACAGCCAGTCGGCGCTGCGCTTCGTGCTCGAGGGCAAGGGCGCCTATACCTCGGTCGATGGCGAGCGAACCGCGATGGAGCCCGGCGATTTCGTGATCACGCCGTCGATGACCTGGCACGATCATTCCAACGAGACCGACAAGCCGATGTTCTGGCTGGACGGACTGGATATTCCGATGGTGCAGTTCTTCGATGCCTCCTTTGCCGAGGGCGCGAAGGAAGATCAGCAGACGATCACCAAGCCCGCCGGCGACAGCTTTGCCCGCTACGGCCACAATCTGCTGCCGGTCGACGGCAAGCGGACATCGAAGACATCGCCGATCTTCAACTATCCCTACAGCCGTACGCGCGAGGCGCTGGAACAGGCCAAGGCGCGCGACGAATGGGACGCCTGCCACGGGCTGAAACTGAAATTCTCCAATCCGGAGACCGGCGATTTCGCGATGCCGACCATCGGCACCTTCATCCAGCTGCTGCCGAAGGGTTTTGCGACCGCGCGCTATCGTTCGACCGACGCCACCGTGTTCGCCGCCATCGAAGGCAGGGGACGCACGCGGATCGGCGATCAGACCTTCGAATGGGGCCCGCGCGATCTGTTCGTGGTGCCGAGCTGGCACTGGGTCACCCACGAGGCGGAAGTCGATTCGGTGCTGTTCAGCTTCTCCGACCGCCCGGTGCAGCAGAAGCTCGACCTGTTCCGGGAAGACCGTGGCAACGCATAGACCTTGCATCGGCCCAGCGCACGCCGGCGCCCATACCGCGGATTCCATCAACAAGGCCGAGTGGCCGACACCGTCCCAAGACAAACGCCGGTGGTCACGGCCCCCGGCCTGGGCCGGGACGACAGCTGCCGCTGGATTGCCTTGTCATTCGCGACAGCGACGACCGCTCACCGCCAATGCAACAGCCGGGTCTCCAGCCAATTGATCAGCCTGCCAACCGCAAGACCGAACAGCGACAGGATCACCACGCCCGCGAGCAGCTGATCGGTCTGCATCAGATTGCCGGCCTGCAGCACGAAGGCTCCGATGCCGTATTCGGCTCCGATCATCTCCGCGCTGACCACCAGCAGCAGCGCCACCGACGCGGTGATGCGAAAGCCGGCGAGGATCGCCGGCAGCGCGCCCGGCCAGATCACCTTGCGCACGATGGTGGCAAACGGCACGTTGAAACTCTGCGCCATCCGGATCAGATTGCGCGGCACGGCGTCGACACCGCTATAGACCGATATCGCGGTGGAAAAAAACACGCCCAGCGCAATGGTCGCGATTTTCGGCTCCTCGCCGATCCCGAGCCAGAGGATCAGAAGCGGCAGCAGCGCGATTTTGGGGATCGGAAACAGCGCGGAGATGAAGGTAATGCC
>NZ_JBAURI010001233.1:0-4139 GCF_049581145.1 Bradyrhizobium sp. | reverse complement strand
GCCGAGGTGCCAGTCGACCCCTCGGCAACTCCATCCGCGAGTCCTCCGCCGCCGAAACCGAAACCCCCGACGACGTTTGCCGAATATCTGCGCGACGTTGGCGATGTCGTCCACACCGGAGCGGTGCGGGCAGGCGACGGCAACGCCGATTTCTACACCGTGCCGCTGACCCAACAGGCGCTGCGCCCTGGGACCGTGTATGCCGATCCGTACGGCCATGTGCTGATGCTGGTGCATCGCGTGCCGGAGGCGAACGGCACACCGGGCGTGTACCTGGCCGTTGACGCGGAGCCCGACGGATCGATCACGCGGAAGCGCTTCTGGCGCGGCAATTTCCTTTTCGTGCACGAACCCTCACTCGGCACCCCCGGCTTCAAGCATTTCCGCCCGATCGTGCGCGAAAAGGACGGTCCGTTGCGGCGGCTGACCAACGCCGAAATCGAAAAGAATCCGCAGTACGGCGATTTCTCGCTGGAGCAGTCGCAAATCACCGCCGAGGACTTCTACGACCGCATGGACGACGTCATGTCGCCCGAACCGCTTGATCCGCTCCGCGCGATGACAGACGCGATCACGAGCCTCAGCGAACAGATCAAGACGCGCGTCACGTCGGTGGACAACGGACGAAAATATCAGGCCAAGCAGATCGGCGACGCCGCCATGCCGGACGGCGCCTCGATCTTCGAGGCCACCGGCGCCTGGGAGGACTACTCGACGCCGGCGCGCGATTTTCGTCTGTTGATCGCCATCGATGTGGTGCGTGGCTTTCCCGACCGCTTCGCGCGGCGGTCGGATCGGTACGCGCTTCCACCCGGCAAAAGCGTAGCGGACATGAAGAACGAATTGCAGGATGTGCTGTCTTCGGAACTTGCCTCTCGCAAGTTGTCCTATGTTCGCAGCGACGGATCGCAATGGACGCTATCGGTCAAGGATGTGGTCGACCGGGCTCAGGATTTCGAGATGGCCTACAACCCGAACGATTGCGTGGAGCTCCGCTGGGGAGCGTCCGAGAACAGCGAAGAGGCCTCGACGTGCAAGCGTCACGCGCCGCAGCCGCAGCGTGCGAAGATGTCGGAATACCGCGTCTGGTTTCGCGAGCGGCATTGGCCGGCGCACAGCTGACGGTCTGCGATGGATGCCACCCTGTCGTGCCGAATTTCGATGTCACGGCAGCGGCCGCTGCTCCTATCCGGAAAATGACCGCATCTCATCCAGAGATTGACGCGATCTCATCCAACTATCGACCATTCTTGCTGTCCCTGTCCCTGCCAAAGACGTCGAACTGCGGGCGGGGGACTTTCGCATGTGTTTTCTGCGATCGACGGCGCAACGGCTCGGGATGGCCGTGGCCCTTGTTCATGCATTGTCTGTCGCCCCTCTGAGCGCGACACATGCGGCGCCGCCGAATGCGTCGAAAACCGCACCTGCCAATGGACTGCCGTGCAATGATCTCTGCAAGGCCTACATGGCCTGGTCCGATCGGGTCATGGGGAGGTTGCACCCGTCGCAACCGCAAAAGCAGGTCCTCGTTCACCACGAGAAGCCAGGCGGGCCGATCCATCGCGCCTCAAGGACACGCCAGCCGGGTTTGAATTTGTTCGCAAAACTGCTCCGGCCGAGCGATGCCGCGCCGCAATCGGCGGAAACGCTGCAGGTTCAGGGTGCGTCATCGGAGCCAGTCCAGCCGATTGCGGCGCGACTTCTTTCGGCGGGCGCGATCGTGAACGCAAAACCCGCGGACGCCGCGGGCGCGACCAACCAGCCTCCGGAACCCACGCTTGTTTCGGCGACCAGCCTCGCCTCCGCCGCGCAAGACACCGCCGCGCAAGACACCGGCACTCAGGGTCCCGGCATGCAAGACACGGGCATGCAAGCCACGGGTGCGACCAGTTGGTTCGGGCGCGGCGCCGATGGGCGGTTCGGTGCCTCGGTGGGTCTTGCGCTCTGCACCCTGTTTTCGCTGCTGTCTTGGGGATGGTTCAGACGCAGGGCACAGATTGCGACAACGGTCCGCTGATGCCGGAGCGCGCCGTTGCGTCGGGGCTTGCCGACCTCCCAACGTCACGCGCCTTTGATCGGCAACGGAAGGATGAGGATAAGTTCCATGCCCAGCCCGGTCCCGCAACCATGGACGCGGCCGGGGCACCGAGCCTTGGGTCGTCGGACGGCATGCGGGTCGGTTGAATTCACTGACCCGGAGTCCTATGCGTGGGCGCCATGGACATTGCCTCCTGCGTCGAACGGCCCTTGAGCTCCTGGTCCCGCCGCCGGGCACATCGCGGCGAGCCGGCGCCGTTCCTGCCGATGAGCCGCGCCGAGATGGCGGCGCTCGGCTGGGACGCCTGCGATATCGTGCTGGTGACAGGCGACGCCTATGTCGACCATCCGAGCTTCGGCATGGCGATCATCGGCCGGCTGCTCGAATCCCAGGGTTTTCGGGTCGGCATCATCGCGCAGCCCGACTGGCAGTCGGCCGAGCCGTTCAGGGCGCTGGGTAAGCCGCGCGTATTCTTCGGCGTCACCGGCGGCAACATGGATTCCATGGTCAATCGCTACACCGCGGACCGCAGGCTGCGCCACGACGACGCCTACACGCCCGGCGGCGAAGGCGGACGGCGGCCAGACCGCTGCAGCATCGTCTACGCCCAACGCTGTCGCGAGGCGTTCAAGGACGTGCCGGTCGTGCTCGGCGGCATCGAGGCGTCGCTGCGCCGCATCGCGCATTACGACTACTGGTCCGACAAGGTGCGCCGCTCGGTGCTGGCCGACGCGAAGGCGGATCTGCTGCTGTACGGCAATGCCGAGCGTGCCGTGGTCGAGGTGGCGCACCGGCTCGCCGCCGGCGAGGGGCCGCGTGATCTCGCTTCCATCCGGGGCACCGCGCTGTTCCGGCGCGTGCCCGACCATTATACGGAGCTGCACGCGGACGATCTCGACTCCGCCGACGAGGGCGCGGCGCGCCGCCCCGGCGACATCGTAATTCGGCTGCCGGCATGCGAGCAGGTCGAAGTGGACCGCGAGGCCTATGCCCGGGCCTCGCGGGTGCTGCACCGGGAGAGCAATCCCGGCAATGCGCGGCCGCTGGTGCAGCGCCATGGCGACCGCGACCTGTGGCTCAATCCGCCGCCGATCCCGCTTTCCACCGCCGAGATGGACGCCGTCTACGATCTGCCCTACGCCCGCGCGCCGCATCCGTCCTATGGCGACGCCAGGATCCCGGCCTGGGACATGATCAAGTTCTCGGTGACGATCATGCGCGGCTGCTTCGGCGGCTGCACCTTCTGCTCGATCACCGAGCACGAGGGCCGCATCATCCAGAGCCGCTCGGAAGAATCGATCCTGCAGGAGATCGAGCGGATCCGCGACAGGACGCCGGGCTTCACCGGCGTGATCTCCGACATCGGCGGCCCGACCGCCAACATGTACCGGATGGCGTGCAAGGATCCGAAGATCGAGGCGGCGTGCCGGCGGCCGTCCTGCGTCTTCCCCGAGATCTGCCCAAACCTGAACACCTCGCATGACGATCTGATCCGGCTCTATCGCAAGGTGCGCGAGGTGAAGGGCGTCAAGAAGGCAATGGTGGCGTCCGGCGTGCGCTATGACCTCGCGGTGCAGAGCCCCGAATATATCAAGGAGCTCGTCACCCATCATGTCGGCGGCTATCTGAAGATCGCGCCCGAGCATACCGAGCGCGGTCCGCTCGACAAGATGATGAAGCCGGGGATCGGCGCCTACGACCGCTTCAAGCAGATGTTCGATGCCGCAGCACAGCAGGCCGGCAAGAAATATTACCTGATCCCGTATTTCATCGCGGCGCATCCGGGAACCACCGACGAGGACATGATGAACCTCGCGCTCTGGCTCAAGAAGAACGGTTATCGCGCCGACCAGGTGCAGACCTTTCTGCCGTCGCCGATGGCGACCGCCACGGCGATGTACCATACCGGCGTCAATCCGCTGCGCGGCGTGCGGCACGGCGGCAGCGACAAGGTCGAGGCGATCAAGGGCTTGCGGCAGCGCCGGCTGCACAAGGCCTTCCTGCGCTATCACGACCCCGATAACTGGCCGCAACTGCGCGAGGCGCTCAAACAGATGGGCCGCGCCGACCTGATCGGCTCGCGCCCGGGCCAGCTCGTGCC
>NZ_JBAURI010001232.1:0-5729 GCF_049581145.1 Bradyrhizobium sp. | reverse complement strand
GCGTGCACCAGCTTCAGCCATGATTCTTACTCCTCAACCGCTGCTGTTTCGACGTCATCACGGTGACGGCGCGGACCACGGTCGCCGCGATAGCCACCGCCATCGCGATCGCCGCGGAAGCCGCCTTCGCGGTCGCCACGGAAACCGCCGCCGCGATCATCGCGCTCGCGGTCGCGGTCGGCCTTGCGCATCATCGCCGAAGGGCCTTCCTCGAGCTCGTCGACGCGGACGCTCAAATACCGGATCACGTCCTCGCTGATACGCTCCTGCCGCTCGATCTCGGCGATCGCCGCTGACGGCGCGTCGATGTTGAGCAGCACGAAATGCGCCTTACGATTCTTGTTCATGCGGTAGGTAAGGGAACGGACGCCCCAGTTTTCCGTCTTGGTGATCTTGCCGCCGAGTCCCTCGACGATACCGGTCATCTGGGTGGTCAATTCCTCGACCTGTTGGGTGCTCGCGTCCTGGCGCGCGAGAAAGACATGCTCATAGAAGGGCATGGGTGTCCTTTCCTCAAGTGTTGGCGCGGCTCCCGGCGTCAAGCCCTTCGAGCCCTTCGGAAAGGACTCTTAGGTCAGCTCAGAAGGCGGAAACACGGGACGACGGGCCAACTGACCCTGCCACATCAACTTCGCCAAAAGGTGAGATTGCTGAGACCGTCCGTTCAGCTCCCGGCCGGGATCCACGGATGGGGCGTTATACGGATTTTGCGCACCAAGGCAAAGCAAAAATCGCCTCAAAAAGCACCCGTTTGGGCCGCGCAATAGCCCCGCCGCTTGACAGCAGCGTCTCCCGCGGTGTCTTACGGCCCAAAGTCTGGGGTATTGGGAACGTTTTGGGGGCGCCGATGACGGCAGCATTTACTTTTCCGGGGCAGGGCTCCCAGGCGGTAGGAATGGGCAGGGCGTTGGCGGAGGCTTTTCCAGTCGCGCGGGCGGTGTTCGACGAGATCGATGCCGCGCTCGGTGAAAAGCTGACCGCGATCATCTGGGACGGCCCGGCGGAGACGCTGCAGCTGACCGAAAATGCCCAGCCAGCGCTGATGGCGGTTTCGCTCGCCGCCTTGCGCGTGCTGGAGACTGAGGCGGGCTTCTCGGTCGGCCGGGATGCGGCCTATGTGGCAGGTCATTCGCTCGGCGAATATTCCGCACTTGCGGCCGCCGGCAGCCTCAGCATTTCGGATACCGCGCGGCTGCTCCGAACGCGCGGACTTGCCATGCAGAAGGCGGTGCCGGTCGGCGTCGGCGCGATGGCTGCGTTGCTCGGCCTCGACTACGAGACCGCGGTCATGGTCGCCGGCGAAGCCGCCGAGGGCCAGATCTGCCAGGCGGCCAATGACAATGGTGCCGGCCAGGTCGTGGTGTCGGGCGACAGGGCGGCCGTCGATCGCGCGGTCGAGATCGCCAAGACCAGGGGCGCCAAGCGAGCCATGCTGCTGCCGGTCTCGGCGCCGTTTCATTGCAAGCTGATGCAGCCGGCCGCCGATGCAATGGCGAAGGCGCTCGCCGGCGTCACGATCAAGCCGCCGGCCTCGCCGCTGGTCTCGAACGTGCTGGCGTCCGCGATCTCGGATCCGGATGAAATCCGCCGCCGTCTGATCGAGCAGGTGACCGGAACCGTACGCTGGCGCGAGTCGGTGGTTTACATGGCCGACCATGGCGTCACGCGATTTTTTGAAATCGGTTCCGGCAAGGTGCTAAGCGGCTTGGTCAAGCGCATCGCCGACGGCGCTGTCGGCGTTTCCGTCGGCGGCCCGAACGATCTGGCCGCGGCGAAAGAGGCCTTGGCGGCCGCGGGGTCGAGTTGAGGAGATGGAAATGTTCGATTTGACTGGCAGGACGGCGCTCGTCACGGGGGCGACGGGTGGGATCGGGGACGCGATTGCGCGTGCGCTGCATGCGCAGGGCGCGACCGTCGCCGTCTCGGGGACGCGGCGCGAGGTGCTTGACGCGCTGGCTGGCCAACTGGCGGAGCGGGTCCACGTGCTGCCCTGCAATCTCTCGGACTCCACCGAGGTCGAAACCCTGGTGCCGGCGGCCGAAGCGGCCATGGGCGGCGTCGACATCCTGGTCGCGAATGCCGGCATCACGCGCGACAATCTATTCGTGCAGTTGCGCGACGAAGACTGGGACGAGGTCATCAAGGTCAATCTGACCGCCACCTTCCGGCTCGCGCGTGCCGCGACCAAGCTGATGATGCGCAAGCGCTTCGGCCGCATCATCGCGATCACATCGGTGGTCGGTGTCACCGGCAATCCGGGGCAGGGCAACTACACTGCCTCAAAGGCGGGGTTGATCGGCATGATCAAGACGCTGGGTGCCGAATATGCCAAACGCAATGTGACGGCAAACTGCATCGCCCCGGGCTTCATCAAGACGCCGATGACGGATGCGCTCAATGACAAGCAGCGCGAGGCGATCCTGACCAGGGTTCCGGCCGCACGCCTCGGCACGCCCGACGATATCGCCGCTGCCGCGATCTATCTCGCCTCCAATGAAGCGGCCTATGTCACCGGGCAGACGATCCATGTCAACGGCGGCATGGCGATGGTTTGAGTCGGCTGCGGAAATCCGTCGGGCGCGGGAAGGGCCGTTTCCGCGGTCGATCCGGGCTTATGGTCAAGGCTTTTGAAGTATGATAACCGGGCCGTATACGGATGGGCAAAGAACGCCATTGCAGGATTGCGAAACCCTGTATATTGGCGAGGCGGAGCTTGCCGTCGTTCGCCGGGCTGCGTCGGGTACGACCTGGCCAAATCAGTTTATGCGCGATTGCGAAGGAAGTTAACGACCACGATGGCGCGTATCATCATGGGGTCGGGTCTAAGGGAACAAGCACGAGGTTGAACGATGAGTGAGATTGGCGAACGGGTTAAGAAGATCGTGGTCGAACACCTTGGTGTTGAGCCCGAAAAAGTGGTCGACAATGCGAGCTTCATCGATGACCTGGGCGCTGACAGTCTCGACACCGTCGAACTGGTGATGGCTTTTGAAGAAGAGTTTGGTTGTGAGATTCCCGACGACGCTGCGGAGACGATCTTGACCGTGGGCGACGCGACGAAATTTCTCGAAAAGAACGCGAAGAGCTAACGCCCCTGCGCGGGCCCGACTGGTATCGCCGGGAGGACCGCGACAAGGCGGTCCCCCGGTTCATTGCGATGGGCCGCGTTTTTTCGGGCTGGAGTGCTGGACATGAGGCGGGTTGTCGTCACGGGCCTTGGCATGGTGTCGCCGCTCGGCTGTGGCGTCGAACCCACCTGGACGCGCATTCTGAAGGGCGCCAGCGGCGCCAGGAAGATCGAGACCTTCGATGTGTCCGACCTGCCCTGCAAGATCGCCTGCGTCGTCCCACGCGGCGACGGCAGCGACGCCACCTTCAATCCTGACCAGTGGATGGAGCCGAAAGACCAGCGCAAAGTCGACGATTTCATCATCTTCGCAATGGCCGCGGCGCGTCAGGCGCTCGATGACGCGAACTGGCACCCGGCCAACGAACCGGATCGCTGCGCGACCGGCACGATGATCGGGTCCGGCATCGGCGGCCTCTCGGGCATCGCCGAGACGGCGCTGGTGTTGAAGGAACGCGGTCCGCGCAAGGTTTCGCCCTTTTTCATCCCCGGCCGCCTGATCAACCTCGCATCGGGTTATGTTTCGATCGAGCACGGTCTCAAAGGTCCCAACCACGCCGTGGTGACGGCCTGCTCGACCGGCGCCCATGCGATCGGCGACGCCAGCCGGCTGATCGGACTCGGCGATGCCGATGTGATGGTGGCAGGTGGCACGGAATCGCCGATCTCGCGGATCGGAATGGCCGGCTTTTGCGCGGCACGCGCGCTGTCGACCGGCTTCAACGAGACGCCGGAGCGGGCGTCCAGGCCGTACGACAAGGATCGCGACGGCTTCGTGATGGGCGAGGGCGCGGGTATCGTTGTGCTTGAAGAATATCAGCACGCCAAGGCCCGCGGCGCGAGGATCTATGCGGAGGTGACCGGCTACGGACTGTCCGGCGATGCCTATCACATCACCTCGCCGTCACCGGACGGCGACGGCGCATTCCGCAGCATGACGGCCGCGATGAAGCGCGCCGGCATCACGGCTTCCGACATCGACTACATCAATGCGCACGGCACGTCGACGCAAGTCGGCGACGAGATCGAGCTGGGCGCGGTCGAACGGCTGCTGGACAACGCCGCCTCGAAAGTGTCGATGTCATCGACCAAATCCTCGACCGGGCACCTTTTGGGTGCAGCAGGCGCGATCGAGGCGATCTTCAGTATTCTTGCGATTCGCGACAACCTCGTGCCGCCCACCATCAATCTCGACAACCCGTCGGTCGAAACGGCGATCGATCTCGTGCCGCGCGCGGCGCGCAAGCGCGAAGTCAATATTGCTTTATCCAATTCGTTCGGGTTCGGCGGCACCAATGCGTCCGTGATCCTGCAGCGCGTGATCAATTGACGCGCGCCACATCCACCGTTTCGCCGCATTCGGTGTTGAATCGTAGGATCGGGCGAACCACGGCTGGCGGCTCGCGAGCAGGCGGGGCCCCGATGAGAGCGACAGGACTCAGGTTGCAGCGATGAGTGAAAGGCCGCCCATCTCACCCCGCAGCCCGCGCGCCGCGCTCGAGCCCGAGCAAGTTCCGCCGCCGCCCAGGCGCTCCGAGCGCGCCCGCAACCCGTTCGTCATTGTCGGCAATGCCATCATTACTCTGCTGCTGGTCCTGATGATCGGCGCCGGCGCCGCCTATTACTACGGCAGGCAGATGATTGAAGCCCCGGGTCCGCTGCAGGAGGACAAGGTCGTCATCATTCCCTCGCGCGCCGGCATGAGCGACATCGCCGATGTGCTGCAGCGCGAAGGCGTGATCGATAATAACCGTCTGGCCTTCATCGGCGCGGTGTTGGCGCTGAAGGCGCGCGCGGGGCTGAAGCCCGGGGAATATGCCTTCCAGAAGAACGCAAGCCTGCGCGACGTCATCGGCACCATCGTCGAAGGCAAGGTGGTGCAGCACGCGGTCACCATTCCGGAAGGGCTGACCTCGGAGCAGATCGTGGACCGGCTGACCGACAATGATATTTTTGCCGGCGATGTTCGCGAAATCCCGCGCGAGGGGACGTTGCTGCCGGAGACCTACAAATTTCCCCGCGGCACGACGCGCGACCAGGTGATCCAGCGCATGCAGCAGGCACAGAAACGCGTCGTGGCCGAAATCTGGGAGCACCGCAGTCCGGACATTCCAATCAAGACGCCCGAGCAGTTGGTGACGCTCGCCTCCATCGTCGAAAAGGAAACCGGCAAGCCGGACGAGCGCAGCCGGGTGGCTGCGGTGTTCGTCAATCGGTTGCGGCAGAAGATCAAGCTGCAGTCCGATCCGACCATCATCTATGGGTTGGTCGGCGGCAAGGGAACGCTGGGCCGGCCGATCAAGCGCAGCGAAATCACGCAACCCTCGCCCTACAATACCTATGTGATCGACGGCCTGCCGCCGGGGCCGATCTCCAATCCGGGCCGTGCCTCGCTGGAGGCCGCCGCCAATCCGGCGCGCACGCGCGACCTTTATTTCGTTGCCGACGGTACCGGCGGCCATTCGTTTACCGAGACCTACGACCAGCACCAGAAGAATGTCGCCAAGCTCCGTGCGATGGAAAAGCAGATCCAGAACGACACGGTCGAGCCGGGTGACGATCCGCCGCCGGCGGGCGCGCCGGCCGATCCGTCGCCCACGGC
>NZ_JBAURI010001231.1:0-1536 GCF_049581145.1 Bradyrhizobium sp. | reverse complement strand
AAGACAAGGTTTGGGCCGACGTTGATTTTGGCGAAGCGGGCGAGGAGGTCGCTCTCTGAGGCGTTGGGCGGGCAGAACTGGAAGAGAAAATTGACGTAGGGAAAGACGTCCGCGCCGGTGGGGAGGTCACCCATCGTTGGCCATGAGACAGCAGGCGCGGCCGGCGGTGCGGGTTGTTTGAGGAACGCGCTAAGTGGCTGCGCGGTATAGCCGGACTGAATTTTGTTTACAGCCGGCAGGTCGGCGGCATTGAAGAGCTGCGTGCGGAAGAGGATGTAGGCGAACTGCGTTTCCGTGCGCAGGACGTCCTTGACGCCGTCAGGCTTTTCGCCCTTCCAGCCGGGACCTGCGATGAGGAAGGCTCCCCCTTCGTTGCCGTAGGCGCGGGTGCCAATGTAAGCGAAGTTGTACGTGTAGAGGTCGATCATCTGACCGGTGTAATAACGGTTGGGCTCGATCGCCGGCATGGTCACGATCATGGGTTCGGCGCGGAGGTCCATCCACAAGTAGGAATACGGGGTATCGGAGTTGGGGGTGACGACGAATTTGTCGTCAGGAGTGGCCACCGATTTCGAGTTGGTAAGCGAGTTGAACGGAGCGCGATAGTCTTTGTTCGCGGTGTCGACGGCCTGCTTGTACATCGTCTGATAGTTGGCGGCCAGGGGGAAGCCGTAGATGAAAGCATCTTTGGCGATGGCTCGTGCTTCGGCGGCGGAGAGGTTCGTTTGGCTGGGCATCTGGCTCCTCACGTTTCGATAAGATCGCTTCGGTACGGATGGGATTGTGGTCGTAGGGAGCGGGGCTATCGGGTCCGCTGAACGGGAGGAGATTGCCACGCGCCGCTGAGCAGTTCCGGCTTGGGCCAGTAGTAGCGGAGTGTCAGCATGAACGGGCCGTTTGGCGCGGGGAGCCAGTTGGCCTGTGCGTCAGCCGCAGGCGCATCAGCCTGGATATAGAGTGTCAGTCCACCGTCGCCGTCGAGCTTGAGCTGCGGCAGCATGGGCGAATTGATCAGATAGCGATCGATGGGATTATTCACGAGGAGCTGGCTGGGAAGGTCGTACATGGTGAGCGACCAAAAGGCGTTGACGGGAGGGAACTGGCCCTTGGCGAAATGCAGGGTGTATTTACTTTTGCTGCCGTCGAGCGGTTCACCGTCGGCGTCCTTGTCGAGGATGGGATACAAGGCTTCGTCGCGGGAGTTTGCGCCGATTCCCATTACCGTACCCGTAGCGCGCGCGAGGAAGTTGTTCTTAAGATATTCGCGCGAGCCGAAGAGGGTTTCGGTCTTGCCACCTGTGGCGGCGCGGCTGCTGTCAATAGCTTTCTGGCCGTCGTCGATGCCAGCTTTGAGGGCGTCCTTTATCTCAGGCGAGAAAGAGGTAGGATCGAATAGCTTGCCGGGTTCGATGCCGATCCTTGTGAAGCTCTGACGGAGCTCTGTTTCGCTGGGATGCGGCGGGACACAGAACTGAAGGAGAAACGCCATCTGGTTGAAGAATTCGAGCGAGGTTTGCTGGCTGGCCGGGAGGGGTT
>NZ_JBAURI010001230.1:0-3314 GCF_049581145.1 Bradyrhizobium sp. | reverse complement strand
GGAAAGGCATCGCCGAGCCGATGTGGCAGCCGATGCAGATCCGCCACCGCTCGGCCTATTACGACGCGTTCTTCACCGAGGCGCTGCTCGGCTTCGTCGACACCGGCCTCGCCTCGGCCGCCGACATCGCCGCGGCACGCCGCGCCATCGCCGACATGGTGGCGTTCTGCCTGGTGACCAGCCGCGAGGAGGTGCGCGCGCTGGACGGCAGCAGCTTCACCGTGGTCACGGCGCTGGCGCCGTTGCCGCATCCGCGATTTTCGCGGTTCTTCGCGCAGATCAAGCAGGATCTCGGCTTCGGTGTCTACGTGCCGGATTGCGATACCACGGCCTGCTCGTTCTCGGCCGCGACGCAAGCCGGCTCCGACGATCCGATCCTGAGCCAGCCGCTCATCGACTTCTACGCCGGCTACCAGGTGCGCAGCGGCGCCAACGAGCCGCGCGTCACGGTGCCGCTCAACGACCATATCGAGTTCGAGGGCGGGGTTGCGACCTGGATCGACAATGCCGCCGGCGAGCGGCCGTTCGGCAACGATCTCGATCCGACCCTCAATCTCGACATCCTCGAGGTCTCGTTCCGCAACCTCGCCCGCTGGAAGATCCTGGAGACACCACAGCGGCTGGAGACGGTGCAGCGCATCATCGGCTTCCAGCGCCGGCTCGCCGACAGCGGCGCCTTCACCGATCCGCGCTCGCATATCTATTATCTCCCCGAGTTGTACTGCGCCTATTTCGGCCGCTGCTATGCGGCCTTCATCGCGCTGCCGCTGGCCGCACGCCGCGCGATCGATCCGACCGGCGCGTTCGACCTGATCCGCACCCGCGTGCTGGCCTATGTGCAGGGCGAACTGATCACGGCCGAGATGAACGTGTTCGACGCGGCGCTGGCGCTGATCGCGCTCGGCCAGCTCGGCGCCGAGGTCGCGAGCTTCGCGCCCGCGCTGCGCTGCATCGTGACCCAGCTCGGCGAGGGCGGCCGGCACGGGCCGTACCGGGCCTATGAGTGGAACAAGATGAAGACGCCGACGCGGATTTTGGTCGGCGGCCCCGAAGTCACCTCGGCCTTCGTGCTGATGGGCCTGGCGCTGGCGCGCCGGGCGATGACGGGACGGAGTTGATCGGGCGGTTGCCGAGGGGTAGGGTCGTAATTGGAGATCTATCCATGCTTTCTTTGCGGCGCAACGGATTGCTTCGCTGCGCTCGCAATGACGGAGTATAGACGGATAGCGGAGAGTTGAGGACAATCGGCCCCGCGTCGCTGGCCTGACGGCCAAATCCGCACCACAATCGGAGCGTCTATCGAATCGCGCCCTTTTGCTTCGGTCATTTATGCTGATGAAGTTCCCGCTCGCCATCCTGCGCCTGCTCGCGCCGAGCCTGCTGTTATCAAGCCAGCTCCCCTCAAGCCCAGCACGCGCCGCCGACATCAGCGGCGTCGCGAAGGTCCACGAGGGCGATCAGGTCCAGATCGGCAGCAGCCGGATCCGGCTGCTTGGCATCGACGCGCCTTCGGTCGATCAGCTCTGCCTCAATACCAGGGGCGAACGCTGGACCTGCGGAGTTGCCGCGCGCGACGAGTTGATCAAGCACGTCGACAACAAGAGCTGGACCTGCCACGGCGAGCATGCCGATCGCCGCGGCCGCATCATCGCGCGCTGCGAGATCGACGGCGAGGACATCCAGAAATGGATGGTGAAGAACGGCTGGGCACTGGCCTATGACCGCGCCTCGCACGACTATGATGCCGACGAGGCGCAGGCCCGCACCGCCAAGGCCGGGCTGTGGCAGGGCGCGTTCATCGCGCCATGGGACTGGCGCGTGCGCAACAAGAAGACGGTGATCCTCGGCACCGTCAAGGTGCCGGACAATGCCCGCGCCATCCTGCTCGCCTCGGCCTCCGGCGAGGTCGCGCCCTCGCCCGACTGCACCATCAAGGGCAACGTCAACAGCGCCGGCGAATGCATCTATCACAAGCCGACCAGCCGCTGGTATGCGCAGATCAAGATGAAGATCAGCAAGGGCACGCGCTGGTTCTGTTCGGTGGAAGAGGCCGAGGCCGCCGGCTGCCGCGAAACGAAGCGATAGTTTTGCTGCGTCACCGGCTTCTCATGGTGAGGAGGCGCGTCAGCGCCGTCTCCGGACGATGCTTTGCATCGCCTGGAGAACCATGAGGCCCCGCTGCGTATTTCCGGGCCTCGTCCTGCGAGACGCATCGCTGGCGCGATGCTCCTCGGGATGAGGGTACAAAGCCGGTTATGACGCGATAGAAGAAGCTCCAGTCTTCTCCAATCTGCGAGTCCACGCCGTGGCCGATCAACCCATCGACCTGCAAGCGAAGGCGACGAAGCATGCGCAGCTCGATCAGGTGCTGCTGACGCTGCTGACGGCGGTGCTGGTCTATACCGTCGTGGCCTATCTGGTGCTGCCGGTGTTCTGGACCCATTATGAGCACCAGAAGGGGCTCGCGAGCCTGCCGATGGTGACGCGGACGGCGCAGGGCATTCCCGGCGATCCCATCAATGTCGGGCTGATCGGCAGCGACAAGGAGGTGCTCTGCGCGATGAACCAGGCCGGCTGGTACCCGGCCGATCCGGTGACGTTCCGCTCCTCGATCGCGATTGCCGGCAGCGTGCTGCTCGACCGCGCCTACAAGGACGCGCCGGTCTCCAACCTGTTCTATCTCGGCCGGCGCGAGGATCTCGCCTTCGAGAAGCCGGCCGGCAAGAGCGCCGACCAGCGCCATCATGTCCGGTTCTGGAAGGTGATGGATCAGGGCCAGGAGCAGCGGCCGGTCTGGCTCGGCGCCGTGACCTTCGACCGCGGCGTCGGCGTCAGCCATTTTACCGGCGCCATCACCCATCACATCAGCGGCGATATCGACGCCGACCGGCTGCTCTTGATCACCGACATCGAAACGGCCGGCATGGCGACCGCAAAATATCAGGTGACCGGCATCGGCCCGACCATGGGCGCCATCAATGGCGGCGGCGATCTCTATTTCACCGACGGCGAAGTGTGGATCCTGCGCCTGGTCGAGGACTGCCAGAAGCGCTCCGCTGCGGTCAACGTGATCCCGAGCCCGCCCGCCACCGAGCTGAAGGATCAGATCTGGCATGCGATCGCAACAGCGCTCGGGAATTAGCCTGATCGCGCCCGCAACCGCGGTCAGCTGCGTGCTCAGGCGTTCGCCCAAACGCCGTCATTGCGAGCGCAAGCGAAGCAATCCATCGTGCCGCAAAGCAAGTATGGATTGCTTTGCTTCGCTCGCAATGACGGGGAGGGAGCGGTGGCCGACGTCACATGAGCGGATCGTC
>NZ_JBAURI010001229.1:0-5237 GCF_049581145.1 Bradyrhizobium sp. | reverse complement strand
CAACAGCGGTCCGCGCGAGCCGATCATGCTGCCGAAGCAGACGACGAACCCCGTCAGCAGCCAGAAATTCGCAGACCATTGCAGCGCCCAGAACATTCCGATGCCGATGATCGAGAGCGCATAGCTGAACAGGACCGAGGGACGCCGGCCGATCAGTCCATCGAGCCAGGAGACGCCGAGCATCCCGAACAACAACACCACGCCGGAAAATCCCCAGGCGGTCGCGGCCTGCAACGGCGGAAAGCC
The DNA here is from genome assembly GCF_049581145.1 of Bradyrhizobium sp. GTDB lineage: Bacteria > Pseudomonadota > Alphaproteobacteria > Rhizobiales > Xanthobacteraceae > Bradyrhizobium. The sequence goes on along the minus strand of NZ_JBAURI010001229.1, from coordinate 4,991 downwards.
GGCATCGATCAGATAGGCCACGACCTGGGGCGCGATCGCATACATGCCGACGGCGGTGAAGAAGAAGGTGGCAAACAGCGCCCAGAAGGCGTGGTGCCGGATTGCGCTCGGCACGGTCCAGCCTTGATCGGGCAGATCGTCCACGCTCGCCTTGATGACATGCGGCGCACCGGAGGAAAAGCGGCGCCACGGCAGCAGCGACAGCGGCACCAGCAGGACCAGCGTCATGCCGCCGAACAGCTGATAGGCCCCGCGCCACCCGAGATGATCGATCAGGACTTGCGAAGCCGGCAGCAGGATCAGGACGCCGGCGCCGGTCGCGGAGTAGACCACCGCCATAGCGGTCGGCAGCCGCGGGCCGAACCAGCGGCCGAGCAGGATCGAATTGGGCACGTTGCCGATGAAGGCAATGCCGATGCCGACACAGAGCCCGATGCTGAGCTGGAACTGCCAGAGATGATCGGCGAAAGCGGCGACCAGAAACGCCCCGCCAAGCAGCGCCAGTCCGAGCGTATAGACCGCGCGCGGCCCGGAGTGGTCGAACAGCCGGCCGATCAGCGGCGCCGACAGGCCGCCGGCGAGCGCCGACAGGGAATAGACCGAGACGACCTGGGCGCGGTCCCAGCCAAAGCTCTCGGAAATCGGTTTCAGAAACACCGTGAAGCTCTCGCCGAGGCCGCGCCCGAGCACCGACAGCGCAAAGCACAGCGCCAGCACCCACAGCGCGACGCGCCCGCTGGGCTGCGGCGCGACGATCGTTTCCTCCGGAAGCGTTTTCTGGTCCATCCCGCGCAGGGAGCGCGTTTCGGACGGGTCGAGCAAGGGCTTTGAGCGAATTACGGCTATGCGGGCTTGAGCAGGACGTGGCGCTTCTTGCCGAGCGACAGTTTGATCACGCCTTCGGTCAGGTTTGCGGGCGTCAGAAGCATCTTTTCATCGGTGACGGCGACGTCATTGACGCGCAGGCCGCCGCCCTTGATCTGCCGTCGCGCTTCGCCGTTCGAGGCGACGAGGCCTGCCTTGACGAACAGCGTCAATACGCCGGCGCCGGCCTGGAGCTCGCTCTGCGCGACTTCCACGGTCGGCAGGTTTTCCGCGATCGCGCCTTCCTCAAAGGTCCGGCGTGCGGTTTCCGCGGCCGTGCGGGCAGCGTCCGCGCCATGCAGCAGCGTGGTTGCGGCATCCGCCAGGGCCTTCTTGGCCTCGTTGATGTCGGCGCCCTTCAATGCTGCGAGTTTCTCGATCTCGGCAAGCGGCAGCGTGGTGAAGAGTTTCAGGAACCGCGGCACATCGGCGTCCTCGGTGTTGCGCCAGTACTGCCAGAAATCATAAGGGCTGAATTGATCGGCATTGAGCCAGACCGCGCCTTTAGCGGTCTTTCCCATCTTCTCGCCCGACGCCGTCGTGAGCAGCGGTGTCGTCAGCGCGAACAGTTGCGGCGTGCCCATGCGGCGGCCGAGCTCGACGCCGTTGACGATGTTGCCCCACTGGTCGGACCCGCCCATCTGGACGCGGCAGCCGGCGCGCCGCGACAGCTCGACGAAGTCGTAGGCCTGGCAGACCATGTAGTTGAACTCGATGAAGCTCATCTCCTGCTCGCGCTCGAGCCGCAGCCGCACCGAGTCCATGGTCAGCATGCGGTTGACCGAGAAATGCCGCCCGATGTCGCGCAGCATCTCGATCCAGTTGAGCTTTGTGAGCCATTCGGCATTGTCGAGCATGATCGCGTCGGTCGGCCCGTCGCCGAAGCGCAGCACTTTTGCGAACACGCCGCGAATCGAGGTCTTGTTGGCTTCGATCTCGGCGACGCTGCGCAGAGCCCGGGTCTCATCCTTGCCGGAGGGATCGCCGACCATGGTGGTGCCGCCGCCCATCAGCGTGATCGGCTTGTTGCCGGTCTGCTGCAGCCAATACAGCATCATCATGGTCAGGAAATTACCGATATGCAGCGACGGCGCGGTGCAGTCGTACCCGACATAGGCGGTCGCCTGGCCCTTCGCCGCCAGCTCATCGAGTGAGTCGGAGTCGGAAATCTGATGGATGAAGCCGCGGCTCTGCAGCACATTCAGAAAATCAGACTTAAAGGCGGTCATTTATCGCTGGCTCTGATCATTCTTGTTTTAAGATCTTTGCGCCATAATACGGAACCCAGTTCGGACGGGCTGCCGCTATGTTGCGCGCTGTGGCATTATAAGATGTGCCGGTTTGGCACAAGCTGCTGGAACTCGGACGGGACCATTTCAGGCGGGACATATTGCAGGCGGACACCTCGAATTGAGACCTGGGCATCCAGGGGCAAGGCGTTTTGAAGGTGCTATCGCGATGATGTTGACGACGATCGGGCTGATGAGCGGCACCTCGCTTGACGGGGTCGACGTCGCATTGCTCGAAACCGATGGCAGGCGGGTCCAGGCGTTCGGGCCGTCCGGCTATCGGCCTTACAGCGCGCAGGAGCGCAGCCTGCTGCGCCAGGCGCTGGGCGAGGCGGTCAGCCTGCAGGAGCGGGAGGCTCGGCCCGGGATCCTGGTCGAGGCCGAGCGCGCCGTCACCATCGCGCATGCCGAAGCGGTCTCAGCCTTCATCGCGCAAAATCGCATCAGCTGCCAGGACATCGATATCGTCGGCTTCCATGGCCAGACCGTGCTGCATCGGCCGGAGCGGCGGTTGACGGTCCAGATCGGGCACGCCGCGGTGCTTGCGAAAGCCATCCATATTCCCGTGATGCACGATTTTCGCGCCGCCGATGTCGCCGCCGGCGGCCAGGGCGCGCCGTTCGTGCCGGTCTATCACCGTGCGCTGACCCAGTCCCTGGGCCGCGAAGGACCGATCGTCGTGGTGAATATTGGCGGCGTCTCCAACATCACCTATATCGACGGCGCCGACACCCTGATCGCCTGCGACACCGGTCCCGGCAACGCATTGCTCGACGATTTCATGTTCCGCGTCACCGGCCAGCATTTTGACGGCGAGGGCCGCATGGCGGCGCAGGGGCGCGCCGACGAGGCCTGGGTGGCGCGCGCGCTCGAACGTCCGTTCTTCGCAGCTCCGCCGCCGAAATCGCTCGACCGCAACGACTTTGCTGCGCTCAAGCTCGGCGAGATGCAGCCTGCCGACGGCGCGGCGACCCTGACCGCGCTGACGGCGGCCGCAATCAGTCGTATCGTGCCGCTGTTGCCCAAGCTGCCGAAGAGCTGGATCGTCGCCGGCGGCGGCGCCCGCAACCACACCATGATGCGGATGCTGCGCGAGCGGCTGGCGCCGGCGACGGTGGAAGCCGCCGACTCGCTCGGCTGGTCGTCGGATGCGATCGAGGCGCAGGCCTTCGGATTCCTGGCCGCGCGTGGTCTCAAGGGCCTGCCGCTGAGCTATCCGGCCACGACGGGCGTGCCGATGCCGATGACCGGCGGGATCATCGCGAGGCCTTGAGGTTCGTCGTCAGGATTCGGCGGCCATCCGCGCCAGCACCGCGACCGTGTTGATGTTGCGCGCGGTCCCTGTCTTGGCGGCAGCAATGACCAGCTTCGATTTGGCGATGCCCTGGCTGTAGTGGATGTAGATTTCACGGCGTCCAAGCCGAATATCCTCGTCGTTCTGGCCGCGCACGCCGGCAAGCGTGTCGTCCGGCGGGGCGCGGTCGAGAAACACCACCATGGTGCGGCTGGGCGCAGCTTCCGGGAACGGATTGTCAGCGGCGATCTGGGCCATCTCGCTGGCGCTGCGCACCAGCACGCCGACCGGTTTGCCGGTATAGGCCGCAAGCTGCTTTTGCAGCGCAGTCTTGACCGCAGTTTCGGATTTGCGGCTCTCGAAGACCACATTGCCGCTTGCGATATAGGTGCGAACGGCGCCGAAGCCGAGCTGTTCGCAGATATTCTTCAGATCGACCATCGGCAGTTTGCCGGTGCCTCCGACATTGACGGCACGCAGTAACGCGACAAGCGATGTCATGGCGGCCGAGCGCTCAGCGCACGTTGGCGAGCCGCATGTCGAGATAGGCCGTGATCGTCTCCATCAGCGGCTCGAGCTTGCCGTCGAAGAAATGGTTGGCGCCCGGGATGACCTGCTGATCGATCACGATGCCCTTCTGGGTCTTCAGCTTCTCGACCAGCGTATTGACGTCCTTCGGCGGCACCACCGCATCCTTCTCGCCGTGCACGATCAGGCCCGACGAGGGGCAGGGCGCGAGGAACGAGAAGTCATAGAGGTTGGCGGGCGGCGCGATCGAGATGAAGCCTTCGACCTCGGGCCGGCGCATCAAAAGCTGCATGCCGATCCAGGCGCCGAACGAGAAGCCGGCGACCCAGCAGGCGCGCGCCTCGGGGTTGATGGTCTGCGCCCAGTCGAGCGCGGAGGCCGCGTCCGACAATTCGCCGGTACCGTGATCGAACGAGCCCTGGCTGCGGCCGACGCCGCGGAAATTGAAGCGCAGCACCGAAAAGCCGCGATGGGCAAAGGCGTAATAGCACTGGTAGACGATCTGATGGTTCATCGTGCCATGGAACTGCGGATGCGGATGCAGGATCATCGCGATCGGCGCGTTCTTCTGCTTGGCCGGATGATAGCGGCCTTCGAGGCGACCCGCCGGGCCGGTGAAAATGACTTCAGGCATCAGTGATCCCTAGATTGATTTCTCGCAACCAATCGGTTGGTGCTGACTTCATCGGCCTCGGCAGACAAAGTCGCGGAAGGAAAGGGTGATCGGCGCCGTTGGGCTGGGCGTGAACGGCTGCGCGGCTGGCCGGCGTTCTAGCATGGGGCGAGGGGCAAAAAGCAAGCATATTGAACATCGCTTAATCGCTTCAAGGCGTTAGCGCACCCAATTGCCGGATGACCGCAACATCGCTAATTGCCGGCTACGTGGAGACGAATGGCATCCAAAAACCCCGCCAAACAAGGTAATATGCTACATAATGCCTGACAGGGTCTATCTCGACTGGAATGCGACCACCCCGCTCCGCCCCGAGGCGCGGCAGGCCATGACGGCCGCAGGG
>NZ_JBAURI010001228.1:0-1598 GCF_049581145.1 Bradyrhizobium sp. | reverse complement strand
ATCCCGGCGTGTTCGCGATGGCCGCCGCGGTGTTCGAGGCGCTGGAAGGTCTGCCGCAATGGCAGGATCTTCCGATCCGGGTGCTGCCGGGCGTAACCGCGATGCTCGCGGCCGCCGCACGCGCCGGCGCGCCGCTCGGCCACGATTTCTGCGCCATCAATCTGTCCGACAATCTGAAACCATGGCAGGTGATCGAGCAGCGCCTGCGGCTCGCCGCCGAAGCCGACTTTGCGATCGCGATCTACAATCCGCGCTCGGCAAGCCGGCCCGAGGGCTTTGCCCGCGCGCTCGACGTTCTGAAACAGGCCGGTTGCGGCGAGCGCATCATCATCTTCGCCCATGCCGTGACGACGCCGAAGGAACGCATCGAGACCCTGCTGCTGCGGGACGCCCGGTCGGAGATGGCCGATATGGCCACGCTCGTGATCGTCGGCAATTCGGCGACGCGCCGCGTCGGCCGCTGGGTCTATGCGCCGAGGCGCGCGTCATGACCAAGCCATGCCAGCACGTCGTCGATGCTGTCGACCCGCAACCGCTCGGGCAGATCGGGACGCGCGATCATGATGACGGGCAGGCCCAATTCGCGCGCGGCGTCGAGCTTGGCGCGCGCGCCGCTGCCGCCCGCGTTGCGTGCGACCACATAGCCGATGTCGCGCGACCGCATCAGCTCGCGATCATCGGCGAGCGTGAACGGGCCGCGCGAAACGATGAGATCGGTGCGTGGCAGCGGCAACGGCCGGTCGGGCGGGTCGACCAAGCGCAAGGTATAGGCATGCTGCGGCTTGACGCTGAACGGCGCCAGATGCTGGCGGCCGATGGCGAGAAAGACGCAAGCGGGCTGCTCGGGCAGCGCCGCCACCGCCGCGCCGATGTCGGCGACGTCGATCCAGTTGTCGCCCGAAATTCGCGTCCATGGCGGCCGCTCCAGCGCGATCAGCGCCGTGCCTGTTGCCGCGCAGGCCGCAACCGCGTTGCGGCTCATCTCGGCCGCGAAGGGATGGGTGGCGTCGATGACATGGCTGATGCGCTCGCGCCGGATGAAATCCGCAAGACCGCTCATCCCGCCAAAGCCGCCGATCCGTGTCGGCAGCGCCTGCGCCGCCGGGTCCTGCGTGCGTCCCGCATAGGAATAGATCGCATCCATCCGCGCGCGCGCGATCGCGTCGGCGAGCCGGCCGGCGTCGCTCGTTCCGCCCAGAATGAGGGCGCGCATCGTGGCTGATCCGTTGCTCACAATTCCTTCGCTCACAATGCCTTGGCTCACCATCATCGGCATCGGCGAAGATGGCCTTGCCGGGTTCTCGGAGGCAAGCCGAAACGCGCTCGCCGCGGCCGAGATCGTGTTCGGCGGCGAACGTCATCTCAGGCTGGCCGATATCGGCAGCCGCGGCCGGCCCTGGCCGGTGCCGTTCGATATCGCGCCCGTGCTGCGCTGCCGCGGCCGGCCGACCGCCGTGCTCGCCTCCGGTGATCCATTCTGGCATGGCGCGGGCTCCAGCCTCGTATCCCATTTGTCCACCGGCGAATGGATCGCGCATCCGGCGCCGTCCACCTTCTCACTTGCGGCAGCGCGTCTCGGCTGGCGGCTTGAGGAGGTG
>NZ_JBAURI010001227.1:0-7405 GCF_049581145.1 Bradyrhizobium sp. | reverse complement strand
CTCATTGGCTGTCCAATTTCGGCTACCACATCAATGCCAATCCGCAGCATCGCGGCGCCTTCACGAGCCACGAGGCGCCGCACATGATCCAGGATCTGCGTTACGACCTGCCCGGCAACAGCGCGCTTGCAGAAGCCATCGCGGCGGAAGCCGGCCGCGGCGGTCTCAACGTCCTTGCACACCAGGTCGCGAGCCTCGGCCTCGAATACGGCACCATCGTGCCGATGCATTACATGAACCGCGACGGCTGGGCCAAGGTGGTGTCGATCGCCTCACCCCTGTTCACCTCGCCGGACGAGAGCCGCGTCCTCGGCGAGGCGGTGCGGCGGGCGATCGCCGCGTCCGGCGAGCGGGCAGCCCTGCTGGCCAGCGGATCGTTGTCGCACCGGCTCTGGCCCAACGGGAAGCTCGGACCGGAGGCCTGGACCAGTGTGGCCAGCGAGTTCAACCGCCAGGTCGACCTCAGGGTGCTCGAACTCTGGCAGCAGCGCCGCTATCGCGAGTTCATCGACATGCTTCCGGATTATGCCGCCAAGTGCAACGGCGAGGGTGGCATGGCCGACACCATCATGCTGTTCGCGGCGCTCGGCTGGTACGACTACAACGGCGCCGCCGAACAGCTCTGCGACTATTTCGCTTCGAGCGGCAGCGGCCAGGTCAATGTCGAGTTTCACGTCGACGGCTGAACCGGCTTCGCCGATGATGAGGCCTCGGCCGGCGTCCCCGCGAATTCGGCCGTCACGTCCTCGACGTGATGCAGGATGTAGATCAGAATTCCGTCCCTGTCGTGAATCGGCGAATTGATCGGTTGCCAGTGACGTTCGACAAATTGGCCCAGTGGATCGCGGATGTCGTAGCGCTGAACCGCCATGGCATGCGGCTGGCCGGTCTTCACCACCGTCCGCAGCGAAGCGTAGAGATTGCTGACGCCGTCGGCGAGGGCGTCATCGGGATTGTCCGGAAAGATCTCGAACAGCGACTTGCCGGCGACGTCCTCGCGGCTGGTCAGGGTCGCCTTCGCGTAGGCGTCGTTGATGTCGACGATGCGCAGGCCGGGACCCGGGTCGAGCAGCATATAGGGATGCGCCGAGGCATCGAACTCCGCCTGGAACAGCATCCGAGTGGTTTGCGTGTCGCCGTGCCGCCGTCGGCGCGACTCGAGCAGTGAGCTGTCGGCGCCGGATTCCGCCGACTCCAGCATGGCCAGATCGCGCATCGCAGATTTGAGCAGATTCTCCAGGGTCCGGCGTAGCGCGGGCGCCGGCTCCTGAGCCAGCAGCTTCTGAAAATGGGCAATGTTTTGTTCGCAGATGAAGCGTTGCATCTCCGACCCCCTGAGGCGGGAAGCTGCTTCCGAACATTGCAGTGTCGGATCGCCGAATGACAGGCGGACATTGTGCGCCCGGGCGCCTGTCTAGACAAATCAAAAATTGAGGCACACCGATGCCGACGGAGCGGTTTTGGCCGCAAAACCTCAAATCTGTGCCCGCTTTTCAACATTGGCGATCCGGACCGGCACGCCGAACTCCTTTCGGCAGATGTCCGCGAGCACGGCAATGCCTTCGCGGATCTGCTCAGCCGAGGGGCTGGCGAAGCACAGTCGCAGCCGGTTCTTCGAATAGGCCTTGTCGGTGGACCATTCCGGTCCCGGATTGATCGAGACGCCGGCGGCCAGCGCCGCGGAACAGAGTTTTAGCGTATCGACATTGTCGGGCAGCTTGACCCAGAGGAAGATGCCGCCCTTCGGAGCATCGAATTCGGCAGTCGTGCCGAAGTGTTCGTTGAGCGCTTCCATCAGCGTATCCAGCTTCACGCGCAGGCCGGCCGTCAGCTTCGGTACATGGGAGGAGAAGTGCGGCGCGCAATATTCCGCGAGCGCCATCTGCTCGAGCGCGCCGCTTCCGGCATCGGTCTTCAGCGCCAGCATCCGCGACAGCATCGTCCAGGGCGCGACGATGAAGCCGACGCGCAGCGCCGGCGCGATCGACTTGGAGAACGAGCCGATATGGATCACTCCGTCATTGTCGGCCATCGCGTGGATCGCCGGCGGCCGCTTGCCGTCCCAGATCAGGTCGGCGTAGCAATCGTCCTCGAAGATCGGCACGCGATATTGCTCGGAGAGTCTGAGCAACTCGGCGCGGCGCGCTGCCGGCATGATCGTGCCGGTCGGATTCTGCACCGTCGGGATGGTGTAGATGTATTTCGGCCGAATGCCCCGCGCTTTCAGGTCGGCCAGGCTGGACGCCAGCACGTCCATCCGCATGCCGTCATGGTCGAGCGGAATGCCGATCGTGTTGACGCCGAGCCTGGTCAGCCGGTTCAGCGCGCCTTGATAACTCTCCTGCTCGACGATCACGGTGTCGCCGCGCGCCAGCAGCGTCTGGTTGACGAGATCGAGCGCCTGCAGCGAGCCGGAGACGATCAGGATATCGTCGGCGCTGCAGGCGATGCCGGCATCGCGCTGCAATTTCGCTGTGAGAAACTCGCGCAAGGGGCGGTAGCCCTGCGGGCCGCTGGCCAGGCCATAGGTCGCAAGTGTCCTGCCCTCGCGCCGCAGCACCGCGTTGACCGCGTCGATCAGGCCGTCCAGCGGCAGCTGCTCGGGATCGTTGTTGCCGCCGACGAAACTGTACCTGGCAAGCCCGGTCCACCGCGCCGCGGGCGGCGGCAGTCCGACCGGGAGCAGCGGCGCGAAGTCGAAGGTCGCGGATGTGAAGTTCGTGGAAGTCATTGGGCGTCCTCTCCCTTGTTCTTTGTTAACCGCGATCTTAGACAAGTTGCGAGCGCTTGTCCTTGGGACGATAGGGAGCGATGCGGCGATAGCGCCACTCAGCCTTGCGTAATGGTGCTGGCGCGGCTTGGCGAACCCGGCTATTGCTCCCGGCATAAACGAGAGATTTTACAGCATGGCGGACACGGTCCAGGACGTTTTGCAGGCCTTTGCCAAGGGCGAGCTCGTCGTCGTCACCGACGACGATGATCGCGAAGGCGAGGGCGATCTGATTGTCGCGGCGTCGCTCTGCTCGGCCGAAAAGATGGCGTTCATCATCCGTCACACCTCCGGCATCGTCTGCGCGCCGATCACGACCGAGGATGCGCGGCGGCTGCGGCTCGATCCGATGGTCGCGCACAACGATTCCAGCCACACCACCGCCTTCACGGTGTCGATCGACTACAAGCCCGACGGGGGCACCGGAATATCGGCGGATGAACGGGCCTCCTGTTGCCGGGCGCTCGCCAACCCGAATGCCGGCGCCAATGACTTCGCGCGCCCGGGCCATATCTTCCCGCTGATCGCGCGCGACGGCGGCGTGCTGCTGCGCTCGGGCCACACCGAGGCCGCGGTCGATCTCTGCAAGCTTGCCGGCCTGCCGCCGGTCGGGGTCATCAGCGAGTTGATGAACGACGACGGCTCGGTGATGAAGGGCGAGCAGGTCGCCCGTTTTGCCGTCGGCCACAAGCTCAGGCATGTCACCATCGCCGACCTGATCGCTTATCGCCAGGCGCGCGAAAAGCTGATCGAGCGGGTCTCGACCTTTGCGTTGGACAGCCCGATCGGCCCCCTGCAGGGTTACGCCTACCGCTCGCCCTTCGACTCGATCGCCCATGCCGCGTTCGTCTACAACGGCATCGGCGACGGCAAGAACGTGCTGACGCGGCTGCACAAGCCCAACATCGTCAAGGATCTCTTCACCGGGCACGCGCGCATGCTGGCGGTGCTGCAGCATTTCAAGAAGTCCGGTCGCGGCGTGCTGGTCTATCTGCGTGACGGCGCGGCCGGGGTTCCCGTCGAGCCGGTCGGCGAACCCAGCACAGCGGAAGCGGATCGCAACAGGCAATGGCGCGAGGTTGGCGTCGGCGCGCAGATTCTGCGGGATCTCGGCATCACCTCGATCGTCAACCTGACCTCGTCGGTACACGATTATATGGGCCTGTCCGGCTTCGGGATCGAGATCGTCGCCAATGAGAGGCTGGAGGTCTGACCGTTCATGAGGACGCCGCCTGGCCAATTGCACTTCGGCCGATAGCGCTTTAGTTTATCAGGCAATCCATTAGGACTGATGCGAAAGGATTTTTCATGAGCGCGCGCCCGCAGGCCAAGGACAAGCCGTCCCAGGTGAACTTCCAATGGGACGATCCGTTCATGCTCGACGAGCAGCTCACCGAAGACGAGCGCATGGTGCGCGACACCGCGCGCGCCTATGCGCAGGACAAGCTGCTGCCGCGCGTCACCAAGGCCTATCTCGAGGAAAAGACCGACCGCGACATCTTCAACGAGATGGGTGAACTCGGGCTGATCGGCATCACGCTGCCGGAGGAATATGGCTGCGCCAATGCGAGCTACGTCGCCTACGGCCTGGTGGCGCGCGAGATCGAGCGCGTCGATTCCGGCTATCGCTCGATGAACTCGGTGCAGTCCTCGCTGGTGATGCATCCGATCCACGCCTATGGCGACGAGCACCAGCGCAAGAAATATCTGCCCAAGCTTGCGACCGGCGAATGGGTCGGCTGCTTCGGCCTGACGGAACCCGACGCGGGCTCTGATCCCGGCGGCATGAAGACACGCGCCGAAAAGGTATCCGATGGTTACCGGCTGACTGGCAGCAAGATGTGGATTTCGAATGCGCCGATCGCCGACGTATTCGTGATCTGGGCCAAATCGGCCGAACACAACAACCAGATCCGGGGCTTCATTCTCGAGAAGGGCATGAAGGGGCTGTCGGCCCCGAAGATCGGCGGCAAGCTCTCGCTGCGCGCCTCCGTGACCGGCGAGGTGGTGATGGACGGAGTGGAGGTGCCCGAGAGCGCGCTACTGCCCAACGTCTCCGGCCTGAAGGGCCCGTTCGGCTGCCTCAACCGCGCCCGCTACGGCATTTCCTGGGGCGCGATGGGGGCGGCGGAAGACTGTATGCATCGCGCCCGGCAATACACCCTCGACCGTAAGCAGTTCAACCGGCCGCTGGCTGCGACGCAACTGGTGCAGAAGAAGCTCGCCGACATGCAGACCGAGATCGCGCTCGGCCTGCAGGCCAGCCTGCGGGTCGGCCGGCTGATGGACGAGGGCAAGATGGCGCCCGAGATGATCTCGATCGTCAAGCGCAACAATTGCGGCAAGGCGCTCGACATCGCGCGCCTGGCCCGCGACATGCACGGCGGCAACGGCATTCAGATCGAGTATCACGTGATGCGCCATCTCTCGAACCTGGAAACCGTCAACACCTATGAAGGCACCCACGACGTCCACGCTTTGATCCTCGGCCGCGCCATCACCGGCATCCAGGCGTTTTCGTGAGGCGATGGGAGCGCCCGTGGACCACCGCTACCATCGTCCGCGCATGCGGATATGAGCCGGTATTCCACCGGCCTCTCGCTTGATCTCGAACGCCTGCGTTGACTGGAAAGCCCGCTTTCGCCGGCTATGACGACTGAAGTGTAGGGTGCCATGGCCGACAACGACGACGTCCCGTTCAACCGCAACTTTCCGCTCAAGCCCGGGGTGGTTGACGAAGTTCGGCCCGGCGTGCGCCGCATCCTCTGTGATAATCCAAGCCCGTTCACTTTCACCGGCACGGTCAGCTACATCGTGGGCCAGGGCAAGGTTGCGATCGTCGATCCCGGCCCGGCCAACGAGGCCCATGCGGCCGCGCTGCTGGACGCGGTGCGCGGCGAGACCGTGACGCATATACTCGTCACCCACACCCATCGCGACCACTCGCCGAATACGGCGCGGATCAAGGCCGCAACCGGCGCCATCGTCTATGCCGAGGGTCCGCACCGGGCGTCGCGGCCGCGCTATGAGAGCGAGAAGCACAGTCCGGAATCCGGCGCCGACCGCGACTTCAGGCCGGATGTCGCGGTCCATCACGGCGAGACCATCGAAGGCGCCGGCTGGCGGCTCGAGGCGGTCGCAACGCCCGGCCATACCGCCAACCATCTGGCGTTCGCCTGGCCGGAGCGGAAAATGGCTTTCGTCGGCGATCACGTGATGGGCTGGTCGACCTCGATCGTCGCGCCTCCCGACGGCTCGATGGTTGACTACATGGCCTCGCTGGAGCGACTCGCGAGCCGCGAGGAAGACTTGTATTTCTCCGGCCACGGTCCGGAGATTTCGGATGGGCCGCGCTATGTGCGATTCCTGATCCGGCATCGGCAGGCGCGCGAAGCCTCGATCCTGCATCGGCTGGCCAAGGGCGAGGCCGATATCCCGACGCTGGTGCGCGCGATCTATATCGGCATCGACCCGCGGCTCAGCACGGCGGCCGGCTATTCCGTGCTGGCGCATCTGGAAGATCTGGTCGCGCGCGGCATCGTCGCGACCGACGGCGATCCGGTGATTGGCGGGACCTATCGGATGGCGAATGGCGGATAGCGAAGAAGACGGCGCTATTCGCTACTCGCCACTTCTCACTTCTTCACCGTCTTGGTCGCGGGCAGCTTCGGCGGCGGAGCCTTCTTGATCGGCTTCAGGTTGTCGGCATCGGCGGCGGTGTTGATGTCGTCGATCAGCTTGCTGACGCGCGCGGCGTTGCTGCCGAGATCGCTGTCGAAATAGCGCGAGGAGGAGCGGATGTCGACGCGCGAGTCTTCGCCGTCAGGTGTGAAGCGAATCGCGACGTCCTCGCGAAACCCCATGATCGGCGTCCGCGCCACCGCCTCGATATGGCCGGTGCGTAGCGGCGGCTGCGGCGCGCGCGCGTCGATCACGAGCCATTTGCGCCGGTTGACGAGCTGCAGCGCGATTGCATAGGCGCGCTCGACGGGAAGCTCGAGGTCTACCGGCTCGATGTCCGGATAGGCCTTGCGCTGCAGTTCGGCGGAATAGAGCCCGGCATAGACGGCGGTATTGGTGCCGTCGCCGGTGCGCAGCCGCGCCAGCGCCTCATAGCGCGGCGGGTCGATCGGATCGGTGGTGATGTCGTGCAGCGGCGGCAGCTTGCGGTATTGCACGCCGAGATAGGCCGGGTAGGCCAGCACCAGCGCATCGATCAGAAAGGCGAACAGGATGCGCCCCATGCCGCGCGTTCCGTTCTGCCAGATCGCGGCGAAAGCGGCGAATCCGACCAGGATCGAGAGGCCGGCGCAGGCCAGCGCGCCGAAAAAGGTCGCAATCGCCGGCTTCATCTCCAAGAATCCGAAGCGGACGATGATGATCGAAACCAGGACCGCGACCACCGAGAACACCGCGAGATTGCGCGTCCATGTGGCGAGGCTGGACACGGGCTCCGACAGATAGGGAGCGGAAAACCTGCGGGCCATCGCGTAAAGCTTCTTCCAATATGGATCGGGTCGCGGCGTTGGGGCCGACGACCGGGCGCGCAGCTGACCTAGCGTACTTTCCGGCGCGCTTGAAGCGGTTATGCCGGCAATTCTGCGGTCGCGGTCGCGACCGGCGACCGGTCGTGGG
>NZ_JBAURI010001226.1:0-13120 GCF_049581145.1 Bradyrhizobium sp. | reverse complement strand
GTAGGAGGTCACATAGCTACCAGAACGATCAGGTTCACGAGATCCTGGGCAAGGTCGCCCAGGATCGCGGCTACAAGCGCGTCTATCTCCTGATGCCGAACTATCAGGCCGGCCGGGATGCGGTCGCCGGCTTCAAGCTCGATTACAAGGGCGAGATCGTTGAAGAATCCTATGTCCCGCTTGGCACGCTCGACTTTCAGCCTGAGCTCACCAAGATCGCCTCGGAGAAACCCGATGCCATCTTCACCTTCATGCCCGGCGGAATGGGCGTCAACCTGGTGAAGCAGTACAAGCAGGCCGGCCTGGCCGACAGCATTCCGGTGCTGTCCGCCTTCACGGTCGATGAATCGACCCTGCCGGCGCAGCAGGACGCCGCAACCGGCATGTTCGGCGGCGCGGACTGGGCGCCCAATCTCGACAATCCGCAGAACAAGAAGTTCGTCGCGAGCTATGAGGCCGCCTACAATGCCGTGCCCGGCAGCTATGCCATGCAGGCCTATGACGCCGGCCTGCTGATCGACAGCGCGGTGAAAGCGGTCAAGGGCGATCTCAGCAACAAGGATGCGGTGACGGCGGCCCTGAAGAAGGCTGATTTCACCTCGCTGCGCGGAGGCTTCAAGTTCAACACGAATGGCTATCCGATCCAGGACTTCTATTTGACTGAGGTCGCCAAGCGCCCGGACGGCAAATTCCAGACCGAAATCGTCCAGAAAGTGTTCGAGAACTACGGCGACCGCTACGCCAAGGATTGCAAGCCGGGCAATTGAGCAAGGCATTTTGCACGAGATCGACCCTGCTGGCGTCAAGACACGACGCCGAACCCAAGACAAGGAAACGAGGCCATGAAAACCGAGATTGCCGGAATCACGCGGGCCAATGAAGGCATTCAGGGAATCAGCTGGAACATTCTCGGCCAGACCTATGTGCCGAAGAGCCGCACCGACCACAGCTTTTCATGGCACGCGACATTTCCGCCCGGAACGTTCGTGCCGCCCCATATCCATCCCGATCAGGACGAATATCTCTACATCCTGGAGGGCCGGCTCGAATTCATGCTCGACGGCGCCGAGGAATTCGCGACACCGGGCGATACGGTACGCCTGCCGATGGGCAAGCCGCACGGCATCTTCAACAAGTCGGAACAACTCGCCAAGACGCTGTTCTGGGTCTCTCCGACCCGCAGGCTTTACGACCTGTTCTGGGCCATCCACAACATGAAGCAGCAGAATCCCGACGACGTGGTCAAGCTCGCCGCCGAGCACAACATCCACTTCCTGCCGCCGCCTCCGGCGTAGCGGCAAATGATCGGATGCACGCCACTTACCCTCCCCTGCAGGGGGAGGGTCGCCCGCGCAGCGGGCGGGGAGGGGTAACCTCGCGAGCGAGAGGCCCATGGTCTCAGCATCCATCCGCCGGACAGCAAGGAAACTCCGCGCCAACACAACGCCGCATGAGCGGATTATGGCGCGCCTTGAAAGGATTGCCGTTGGACGGCACCCATTTCAGGCGTCAGGCGCCGATCGGGCTCTATGTTGTCGACTTCTTGTGTCCGGCTGCGCATCTGATCATTGAACTCGACGGTGGACATCACACCGAGCAGGACACCGTTCAAAGCGATCGGGACAGGCAGCTTTGGCTCGAGCAGGAGGGATATCGCGTCGTTCGGTTCTGGAATTCCGAGATCGCAAGCAATCTGAATGCGGTGCTCGAACGCATCTACGTGGAATTATATGGTTCGCGTGAGGCCAGCGTCGGACCTTTCAAACACTTCCGTCGTGGAAAGACTGTCACCCCTCCCCGCCCGCTTCGCGGGCGACCCTCCCCCTCCAGGGGAGGGTAAGTGGAGCGCTGCGAATTGATCGGTTTCGCAACAGCTCTACTGATCCTACACATTCTGGTCGCTTTGGACCGTCTCCTGGAGATTGCTCCGTCCTTGCAACATTCAGCGTCATTGCGAGGAGCGCTTGCGACGAAACAATCCAGCTTTCTTTCTGTGGCGAGATGGATTTCTTCCGCCTTCACCAAGGCTTGAAGTCGCTGCGCTCGCAATGACGGGAGGACGGCTTCGCCGAACTTGGGCAAACGGGTATGGCCGTCAGGTCAGACGCGCCACCACGCGGGCCGCGAAGCCTGCGCGCGCGGCATAGCCGCGCACGATCGCCTCGCGCGCCTCATAATTGAGGACGCTGTCGACATCGGTAAAGCCTTCCGGCGCGAGCTGCTCGACGGCGTCGATGACGCCTTCCGGGCCACCGCGGCGGTTCGACGCGACGATCTCCGCGGTCATCGGCAGGCGCTGGCGCTCATAGGCCATCAAGGCCTGGCGGGGATGCTCCGCGCGGGCCAGCGCGTCAGCCAGGGCCCGCGCGTCGAGGATCGCCTGGGACGCGCCATTCGATCCCACCGGATACATCGGATGCGCGGCATCGCCGAGCAGCGTGACGCGGCCACTCGACCAGTACGGCAGAGGATCGCGATCGCAGCAGGGATATTCCCAGAACTCAGGCGTGGCGCGGACCAGGCTGGCGAAGTCGACCTGCGGGATGAAGAAGCCCGTGACATGCGGCATCAGTTCGTCAGGCCGGCCGAGCCGCGACCAGTCTTCGCGGCGCGCCGGCGGCGCGGTGCCGTCGCCGAGGCGCACCAGCACCGCCCAATTGGTCAGCCGGCTTGCGGGGCTCGAGCCTAAGGCGATCGGATAGACCACGGCCTTGGCGTTCAGGCCGCCCGCAATGATCATCGATTGTCCGCTCAGGAACACCGGCCAGTCGGCCGCGCCGCGCCACAGCATCAGGCCGTTCCAGCACGGCGGACCTTCCTCGGGAAACAGCGTTTCCCGCACCTTGGAATGGATGCCGTCGGCGCCGATCAGGATATCGCCGCGCGCGGTGTGCACATGGGCGCCGCTGCGATCGAAGAAATAGGCGCTCACTCCGCCCTCATCCTGGGTGAACGAACCGAGCCGGCAACCGGTCCGGATGGCGTCTGCGCCCAGCCGTTCGACCACGGCCTGCTGGATGACGCCCTGCAGGCGGCCGCGATGAATCGAGAATTGCGGCACGTCATGGCCGGCATCGAGCCCGCGCTTTTCGTGCCAGACCTGCTGGCCATGCCGGGTCAGATAAAACAGCTCGAAGGTACGGATCGCGACCTCGTCGAGGCGGTCCAACAGGCCGATGCCGGCGAGCTCGCGGATCGCATGCGGCAGCGTGTTGATGCCGACGCCGAGCTCGCGGATCGAGTCCGCCTGCTCGAACAGTTCACAGTCGATGCCGCGGGCCCGTAACATCAGCGCCGCGGTCAGGCCGCCGATCCCCCCACCGACGATAATCGCCTTCATCGCCGTACTCCACTCGCCAGCTACAGACTATTGTTTGGGCATGTTCTCTTCGGACAACGCTGCCCCACCCGCTATCCAAATCTGGGGCCGGTCTTTTCCGGATCACGCGGTAGCGTGGCACAAGCCGTCATTCAGCGGCAAGCGGCTTTGTCGCCTCGGCCTTCAGCTCGGCCCGGGTCTTGGGCTTAGCCTTAATTTTCAGGTCCTCGAAGTCCTGGCGGTCGCGCACGCTGTTGCGGAAAATCTGCTCCTTTCCGGGCAGATATTGCGGCGGACAGAACACGCTCTCGGCGCCATACCAGGCCGCGGCCTTCAGCGTGAACGACGGATCAACCAGATGCGGGCGCCCCAACGCCACCAGATCGGCACGGCCCGCGGCCAGGATGGTGTTGACCTGATCGGCGGTCGTGATGTTGCCGACGCACATGGTGGCGACGCGGGCTTCGTTCCTGACCTGATCGGAAAACGGCGTCTGGAACATGCGGCCATAGACCGGCTGCGCGTCGCGCACGGTCTGGCCGGTCGAGACGTCGACCAGGTCGACCCCGGCTTCCGCAAAACCGCGCGCGATCTCGACCGCGTCATCGCCGGTGATGCCGCCCTCGGCCCAGTCGGTCGCGGAAATCCGCACCGACATCGGCTTGCGCGCCGGCCAGGCCTCGCGCATGGCCGAAAACACCTCGAGCGGAAAGCGCAGCCGGTTCTCGAGCGAGCCGCCATAGGCGTCGGTGCGCAGGTTGGTCAGCGGCGAGATGAAGCTCGCGAGCAGATAGCCGTGGGCGCAATGCAACTCCAGCATATCGAAGCCGCAGCGCTCGCCGCGCTCGGCCGCGGCAACGAACGCGGCCTTCACCGCGTCCATCGCCGCGCGGTCCATTTCGCGCGGCACCTGACTGTCGGGAAAATAGGGGATGGGCGAGGCCGAGACGACGTCCCAGCCGCCCTGCTCCAGCGGCCGATCGATGCCGTCCCACATCAATTTGGTCGCGCCCTTGCGGCCGGCATGGCCGAGCTGCAATGCGAATTTCGCGGCCGAATTGGCGTGCACGAAATCGACGATGCGGCGCCAAGCGGCCTCCTGCGCGTCGTTCCACAGCCCGGCACAGCCCGGCGTGATGCGGGCATCGCGGCCGACACAGGTCATTTCGGTGAAGATCAACCCGGCACCGCCAATGGCGCGCGATCCGTAATGCACCAGATGAAAATCGCCGGGCATGCCCTCCTTCGCCGAATACATGCACATCGGCGACACCACCGCGCGATTGGTCACCACCATCTCGCGTAACCGCAGCGGCTGGAACATCGGTGCAACAGGCTTCTGGACGTCGACATCGAACCCTCGTCCGCGAACCTGGCGGGCAAAAGCCTTGTCGACCTCGGCGACGAAGTCCGGCGCCCGCAAGGTCAGATTGTCGTAGGTGATCGCCTTCGACCGCGTCATCACGCCGAAAGCGAACTGCACGGGATCGAAATCCCAGAACCGATCGACATGCTCGAACCAGACCAGCGAGACGTCGGCGGCGTGCTGGGTCTTCTCGACCTCCTCGCGGCGGCCGTGCTCGTAGCGGTCGAGCGCCGCGGCAAGTGTCGGCGCCTGCTGCATGGCGTCCGCCAGCGCAATCGCGTCTTCCATCGCCAGCTTGGTGCCCGAGCCGATCGAGAAATGCGCGGTCGCCTTGGCGTCTCCGAGCAGCACCATGTTGTCCTTGACCCAGCGCTTGCTGCGGATCATCGGAAAATTGCGCCACATCGAGCGGTTGGTGAGCAACTGGTGGCCGTCCAGGAACCAGCCGAAAATCCCGGCCATGCGGTCGGCGGATTGCCTTTCATTCAGCCCGGTGAGGCCGGCGCGCGCAAAGGTCTCGGGATCGGTCTCGAAGATCCAGGTCGAGCGGCCCGCTTCGTATTGATAGGCATGCGCGATGAACGGCCCCCACTCGGTCTCCTGAAAGATGAAGGTGAAGGCGTCGAGCGCCCGGGTCGAGCCCATCCATGCGAACATGTTGGCGCGAAGATCGATCTCAGGCTGGAAGTGTTCGATATATTTGTCGCGGAACCGGCTGTTGATGCCGTCGGCAAGCACGACCAGATCGGCATCGGCGAAGCGGGACTCGTCGTCGACGTCGGTCTCGAAATGCAGGATCACGCCGAGTTCGCGGGCCCGCTCCTGCAGGATCATCAGCAAGATTCGGCGCGAGCAGCCGCAGAAGCCGTTGCCGCCGACCCGGTGCACCGTGCCGCGAAAATGCACGGCGATGTCGTCCCAATAGGCGAATTCCTGCGTGATGCGGCGATAGCTCGGCGGATCATATATCTCGAAATTGTCCAGCGTGGCGTCGGAAAACACCACGCCGAAGCCGAAGGTGTCGTCGGCGCGATTGCGCTCGTAGACGGTGATGTCGGCGTTCGGCCGCTGTTTCCTGAGCAGGATCGCCGCATACAGGCCCGCCGGGCCGCCGCCGATGATCGCGATCTTCATTGAAGCGCTCCGAGCAGGTATCGGGACGGCAATTATTTTAAACCTAAAATATCTCCTGACAAGCCCCCTTGACCGCCCTCCAGGGCAGCGTAAGTGAAGCGCATCGGAAGAGTTTGCAGCAAGCCGTGATCTGACCCTCCCTGGAGGGGACCCTCACGGTGCCCTCACCGTCATGGCCGGGCTTGTCCCGGCCATCCACGTCTTTCTCTCCGGCAGCACCGCAAGTTCGTGGATGCCCGGGACAAGCCCGGGCATGACGGCGGAGTGTGCGGAAGCACTGTTTCGTTCATGTCGTATCGCCCGTGTCGCCATGAATCGCGTTGGCTGATAGCCACCGTGCCGAAGTTTGAAACCGGAAGCGAAAGATGTCGCAGACTCTCTTACCCTCCCCTGGAGGGTCCTGGAGGGGAAGGGTGAGTGGAGGAATCCGAGAGTTTGCAGCAAGCTGTGATCTGAATCGGGGCGCCGAACAGTTCAGTTGCCCCCGAAAACCGGTTTGGCCTTGTTGGAAAACGCCTCGAAGGCGCGGGCAAAGTCGGCGGTGGTCATGCACAGCGCCTGGGCGACGGCTTCCGCCTCGATCGCCTCCTCGACCGACATCGCCCATTCCATCGCCAGCATCCGCTTGGTCATGGTGTTGGCGAAGGTCGGCCCCTCCGTGACCTGCCGGGCCAGCGCCTGCGCCTCCGGCAGCACCTGCTCCGGCGCGACCAGGCGGCTGAAGAAGCCCCAGCGCTCGCCCTCCTCGGCGGTCATGAAGCGGCCGGTATAGAGCAGCTCGGAGGCGCGCGACTGCCCGATGATGCGGGGCAGGATCGCGCAGGCGCCCATGTCGCAGCCGGCGAGCCCCACTTTGTTGAACAGGAAGGCGACCTTGGCGCCGGTCGCCGCCAGCCGCATGTCGGAGGCCATCGCGATGATCGCGCCGGCGCCGGCGCAGATGCCCGCGACTGCCGCCACGATCGGCTGCGGACAGGCCCGCATCGCCTTGACGAGATCGCCGGTCATGCGGGTGAAGGCCGTCAACCCCTTGGTATCCATCTTGACCAGCGGGCCGATGATCTCGAACACGTCGCCACCGGAGGAGAAATTGCCGCCGGCGCCGGTCACGACCACCGTCTTGACCGCGTCGTCGAACGCGCAGGCGCGGAAAAAATCCGTCAGCTCGCGGTAGCTTTCGAAGGTCAGGGGATTTTTCCGCTCGGGACGATTGAGCGTCACCGTCGCGATGCCATCCGCCACGGCGAGCAGGAAATGCTCTGGCGCATAATCCGCCAACGGCAGGGTGACGGGATTGGCCGGTCTGCTCATGGGATCTCCCTTGGTCGTATCCGCTTCTTGATGGCAGCTCAGACTTCGCCGCCCGCCACCGCGATGGCCTGTCCGGTGATCGCGCTTGCGCCCTCGCCGCACAGCCACAGCACGGTATCAGCGACTTCCGCGGGGGTCACCAGTCGGCCTTGCGGATTGTGCCTGGCGAACTCGGCGATCGCCTGCGCGCGGCTGCGGCCGGTCTTGGCCATGATGGTATCGATGCTGCCGGCGACGAGTTCGGTATCGGTGAACCCTGGACACACCGCGTTGACGGTCACCCGCGTGGCAGCAAGCTCGAGGGCGAGCGAACGAACCAGGCCAACGACCGCGTGTTTTGCAGCGCTATAGGCGCTGACATAGGCATAGCCCTTGAGGCCCGCGGTGGACGCGACCGCGACGATACGTCCATAAGGACGCCCCTTCATCCCGGGTAGCACCGCCTGGATCGCGTGAACCACGCCCATGAAATTCACATCCATCATCCGACGAAACAGCGCGGCGTCGGATTTCGCGAACGGTGCCGATTCCGCGGTGCCGGCATTGGCGATCAGGATATCGATCGGCTGCCGTGCCGCGGCCTCGGCGATCGCTGCATCGAGCGCGGGCTGATCCGCGACATCGGCCACCGCGGCAAAATGCGCAGCACCAGTGGCAACCGCATCATCCAGCATCCCACGATGGCGGCCGAGCACGGTGACGGTCGCACCTGCGCGGCCCAGCTCAGAGGCAATCGCCCGACCGATACCGCGGCCGCCGCCAGTGACCAGCGCATGCGGGGAATGCGGCAGTCCGGACATGCGCGGCCCCCGAATGAATGTTTTCGATGTCTTGCGTATATTTTAAACTTCAAGCTTTTGCAAGAAAGCGAACGGCCTGTTAGCATCGCAGCGTGCAACAGATCGGAGGCCCGCGTGCCCGCATCCCGGCTCATGACGACCAAGGTGACAACGAAGGATGGCCGCTTCAGCTATGAGGCGGCCGGCGATCCCGCGCTGACGCCGCTGGTCTTCCTGCATGGCATCGGCGGCGCGGCCCGGGCGTGGCGCGGCCAGCTCGAGGCCTTCGGCGATCGTTTTCACGCAATGGCCTGGGATATGCCGGGCTATGGCGGCTCGGCGCCGCTGGCTGCCGTCAGCATGGCCACGCTTGCCGGCGCGTTGGAAGATTTTTTGCGCGAGACAGGCGCGGCCAGGCCGGTTCTTGTCGGGCATTCCATCGGCGGGATGATCGTGCAGCAGTGGCTGCTGACGAATCCCGGTACCGCGGCAGCCGTGGTGCTGGCGCAGACCAGCCCGGCCTTCGGCAAGGCGGACGGCGACTGGCAGAAATCCTTCATCGAAGCCCGGCTTGGACCGCTCGATCGCGGCGAGACCATGGCGTCATTGGCGCCGACATTGGTGAACGAACTGGTCGGCGATGATCCCGACGCGGATGGGATGGCGCTCGCCCGCGAATGCATGGCCAGCGTACCCGAAGCCAGCTATCGCGCCAGCATGCTGGCACTCTTGGGCTTCGATCAACGCCAGGCGCTGAAAGACATCAGGGTGCCGACCCTGGTGCTGTCGGGATCGAAAGACAACAACGCGCCGGCGCCGATGATGGCCAAAATGGCAAGCTATATTCCGTCCGCAACCTATGTCGAACTGGACGGCGCGGGTCATCTGGTCAATCTCGAACGTCCCAAAATCTTCAACGCCGCCTTGGATCAATTCCTCACTGGACGAGCGATTCCATGAAGGTTGCCATGTGCACGCTTGATCTCTCTGCGTACGGGGCTGTCGGATTCAGACATCTCCTCCGCCGTCATTCCGGGGCGCGCTCTTGCGCGAGCCCGGAATCCATAACCATCAGGAGTTGTGTTGGACACGCGCTGCCGCGCCTGCCGAAATACCTGTGGTTATGGATTCCGGGCCTGCACTCCGACAGGCTATCGCCGGCCGGAGTGCATCCCGGAATGACGAACGATGGGTCAACTCCCATAGGATCGGTTTCATCGAATCGCTGTGCTAGCAGCGCGGCTGCAACGGAAGTCACCGCATCATGACAGTGCAAGTCAGCAAAAGCGCCACCGGCACCGGCAACATCGCCCTCGATGCGCCAATCTTCGATCCCACGGCGTTCCGGCTCAACGACGAACAGGCCGCGATCTTCGCGCGGGCGCGCGAGCTCGGCCAGACCGTGTTCGCAGGCCGGGCCGCGGCCTATGACCGCGAAGCGACATTTCCGATCGAGAATTACCGGGACCTGCATCGCGCGGGCCTGCTCGGCATCGCCATCGCCAAGACGCATGGCGGGCTCGGCGCCGATTACCAGACCTACGCGCTCGCCGCCGCCGAGATCGGCCGCTATTGCGGTGCCACCGCGCTGACCTGGAACATGCATGTCTGCTCGACACTGTGGTCGGGGCCGCTGGCCGATGATCTTGATATGGATGCGGCCACCCGCGCCGAGCATGAGCGCCGCCGCGCCATCCACTACAGGCGCATTATCGACGACGGCGCGATCTATTCGCAGCCCTTCTCGGAAGGCGGCGCGGCCGCGGCCGGCGGGGTCGCCTTCGGCACCGAGGCGAAACCCGTCAAGGGCGGCTGGATCGTCAACGGCAAGAAGATCTTTGCCTCGCTGTCGGGCCACGCCGATTATTACGGCGTGCTCTGCACCGAGATCGCGGAAGGCGAGAAGGCCTCGCGCCGCAACACGCTCTATCTCGCCATCCCGGCCAAGGCCGAAGGCGTTTCGGTCGTCGGCGACTGGGATCCGCTGGGCATGCGCGGGACCGTCTCGCGCACGCTATTGTTCAAGGACGTCTTCGTGGAAGAAGATGCGGCGCTGATGCCGCGCGGGGTGTATTTCCAGGCAGCGCAGCGCTGGCCGCACATGTTCCTGACGCTGTCGCCGACCTATATGGGTCTCGCGCAGGCGTCTTATGATTTCACCGTGCGCTACCTGCGCGGCGAAGTGCCGGGAACGCCACCGGTGAAGCGCCGGATGTATCCGACCAAGCAGATCGCGGTGGCGCAGATGCAGATCAAGCTCGAGCAGATCAAGGCGATCTGGTTTCAGGCGGTCACCGAGGCCCGCGCCAATCCGAGCAAGGAGCAGGTGCTGCGCGCCTATGCCGCGCAATATTCCGTCATGGAAGGCGCCAATGAGCTCGCGACGCTGGCGATCCGCACCTGCGGCGGACAGGCGATGCTGAAATCGCTGCCGCTGGAGCGGATCTACCGCGACAGCCGCTGCGGCTCGCTGATGCTGCCATGGACCGCCGAGCTCTGTCTCGACCGCATCGGGCGCGAAGCGCTGTATGAGTCAGGCGAGACGGACGACTGACCAGTGGACCTCTGCAGCCTGATCGAACGCAACGCGGCCTTTGCCCCCGGCAAATCAGCGACGATTTTCAACGGCGAGGTGCTGAGCTATGCCGCGTTCAACGCCCGGATTGAGCAGACCGCGCGCGCGCTGAAGGCCGAGCTCGGCGTCGGCCGTGGCGACCGCATCGCCCTCCTCAGCCTGAACCGGCCGGACTACCTGGTGCTGCTCTATGCCTGCGCGCGGCTTGGCGCGATGCTGGTGCCGCTGAACTGGCGGCTTGCGGTCGCCGAGCAGATCTTCATCCTGTCGGACGCCGCCGCCAAGGTGCTGGTGCTCGAGCAGGCCTTCGCCGGCCTGCTTCCGGCCCTGGAGAAAGCCCTGCCCGACACCGCCATCGTCGGGCTCGACTTCACACCTCCGCCCGGCGCCGGCTTCGATACGCTGCTGGCGCAGGCCCGCGGCGACGGCCGCAACCCGCACACCGACCTGTCCTGCCCGCTCCTGATCGTCTACACCTCGGGGACGACCGGCCGGCCCAAGGGCGCCGTGCTCCGTCAGGAGGCACTGTTGTGGAACGGCATCATGAGCCAGCACATGCATGGCCTCACCTCCGACGATCATGTATTGACCGTTCTGCCGTTCTTTCATGTCGGCGGCCTCAATATCCAGACCACGCCGGCGCTGCATCATGGCGCCACCGTCACCATCCATGCGCGCTTCACGCCGGATGCGACGCTTGACGCCATCGCGCGCGATCGGCCGACCCTGACTGTGCTGGTGCCGGCGACCATTCAGGCGGTGACCGATCATCCCGGCTGGGCGACCGCCGACTTGTCCTCGTTGAAAGCGATCGCGACGGGATCGACGACCGTGCCGCAGCATCTGATCGACCGTGTCGTGGCGCGCGGCGTGCCGGTGCTGCAGGTCTACGGCTCGACCGAAACCTGCCCGATCGCGGTCTATACAAGGCTCGGCGGCGATCTGTCGCGCGAGGGCTCGACCGGTCTTCCCGGCCTGTGCTGCGAGGCCGAGATCATCGATGATGCCGGCACCGAGCTGCCGCCGGGGACGCTGGGCGAGATCGCCGTGCGCGGCCCATCCGTGTTCTACGAATATTGGGGCAATGAGACCGCGACCCGCGAAGCCCTGCATGACGGCTGGTATCGCACCGGCGACCTCGGCCATCGCGACACGTGCGGCTATTTCTGGGTGCACGACCGCAAGAAGAACCTGATCATTTCCGGCGGCGAAAACATCTATGCGGCCGAGGTCGAACGCGTGCTGATCGAGCATCCCGATGTCGCCGCATGCGGCGTGATCGGCCGCGCCGACCAGCGTTGGGACGAAGTCCCGGTCGCCTATGTGGTCAGGCGATCGGGCAGTACCGTCAATGTAGAGGAATTGAAAGCGCATGTGCAATCGCAACTGGCCCGCTTCAAGGTGCCGCGCGACATCGTCTTCGTCGACGATCTGCCGCGGACGGCGCTGGGCAAGGTGCAGCATTTCATGCTGAAGCTGCGCGACGCGG
The DNA here is from genome assembly GCF_049581145.1 of Bradyrhizobium sp. Taxonomy (GTDB): domain Bacteria; phylum Pseudomonadota; class Alphaproteobacteria; order Rhizobiales; family Xanthobacteraceae; genus Bradyrhizobium. The sequence continues at coordinate 1,147 of NZ_JBAURI010001226.1, read as the reverse complement.
CGTCCGAGCCGGGAGACGCCTCGTGAAGATCGCGGTTTTGGGCGGCGGCAACGGTTCGTTCGCGGCCGCAGGCGATTTTGCGCTGCAGGGCCATGATATCAGGCTGTGGCGGCGCGATGCCGGTCTCGTGGCGACACACCAGGCGGCGGGCTCGCGCATCATCGTCAAGGACGCCAACGGGCGCCACGAGGTGAAGCTTGCGCTGGTCACGACTGACATCGCCGAAGCGGCGCGGGAAGCCGAGTTGATCCTCTGCCCGGCGCCGGCTTTTGCGCAAGGCGACATCGCCAAAACGCTCGCGCCGCATTTGCGCGACGGACAGGTCGTGTTTCTGCCGCCGGCGACCTTCGGCACGATGATCTTTGCCATGGCGGCACGCGACGCCGGCAATCGCGCCAGGGTCAGTTTTGCGGAAACCGGCACGCTGCCATGGCTGGCGCGCAAGCACGCCCCGTTCGAGGTTGCGATTACGATCCGCGCCAGGCGGCTACCGGTCGGGGTGTTTCCGCTGGAGACGGCCGGCCACGCGCTCGACGTGATCGGGCAGGCCTTCCCGGGCGTGATCGAGCCGTGCGGCGATGCGCTGTCGGGCGCGCTGATGAACGCCGGCCCGATCATCCATCCGCCGCTGATCGTGATGAATGCCGGCCCGATCGAACATTTCGAGCGCTGGGACATTCACAAGGAAGGCACCCAGGCCTCGATCCGTCGCGTCACCGACGCGCTCGACGCCGAGCGGATCGCGCTGCGCGAAGCGCTCGGCTATGGACCGCCGCATTTTCCGTTGGCCCATCACTACGCCCGCGAGGGCGAGATCTGGATGTACGGCCGCGGCTCGCACGACCGCCTGACCGATTCCGGCGACTGGCGCGAACGGATCGTGCTGACCGAGCATCGTTACATGCGGGAGGATCTGCGGCTCGGCCTGTCGTTGCTGGTCTCGGTCGCCGAGCTCGCCGGCACCGCAACGCCGCTGGCCAGGGCCTTTCTCACCATCGGCGGCACGATCTGCAGCGATGATTTCATGACGAGCGGCCGGACGCTCGCAAGTCTTGGCCTGGGCGGGCTCAATCTTGCCGAATTACAGACGCTGCTCGGCCGAGGGTATAACGTGTAGGATTGTAGAGCGGTCAGATCGGACGGACCC
>NZ_JBAURI010001225.1:0-12595 GCF_049581145.1 Bradyrhizobium sp. | reverse complement strand
TTATTCACGAGGTCGCCGCTTTGCTGCAGCGCGAACTGAACGCCAAGAATGTCATGCTGCGCCTGGAGCTTGGGCCGTCGGTGCCTCGGGCGGTTGCAGACCGGGTTCAGCTCCAGCAGGTCATCATCAACCTGATCATGAATGGCGCCGAAGCGATGCAGGAGATCACCGACCGCCCACGTTCATTGGTGGTTCGTTCCTACGAAGACGACGAGGATAAGGTCGTGGTTGCCGTCAAGGACAACGGCACCGGTATTCCCTGCGAAATTGCCGACCGGCTATTCGATGCCTTTTTCAGCACCAAACCGAGCGGTCTGGGAATTGGCCTTTCGATATGCCGCTCGATTATCGGGGATCATGGCGGACAACTATGGGTCACAGACAATCATGAGGAACCCGGAGCGGCATTCTGGTTTTCGCTGCCGGCGCTCCGAGAGATCGCGTCATGAGCTGGCAGCAGCCCAACTGGATTCAGCGAAAGCATTGATACGCGATGCGGACATCTCGACAAACCCGACCGCGTCGGCGGGTTACCACCGACGACGGCGTTCGCGTTGAAATCCGTTGACCAGATCTGGTGATCGACCATGGAAGAGGCGCCCGAGCAATTTATTTTCGTTGTCGACGACGACCCGTCGATGCGGGTCGCACTGACGAACTTGTTCCGGTCGATGGAATTCAAAGTGCAAGTGTTCAGTTCGCCGAAGGAACTGCTGGAGAGCAAGCTCCCGAATGCCACCAGCTGTCTGGTGCTGGACGTGAGGCTGCCCGGCGTGAACGGGATCGAATTCCAGGGCGTTTTGGCCAAGGCCGGCATTCACATTCCGATTGTCTTCATGACGGGCCATGGCGACATCCCGATGTCGGTCAGGGCGATGAAAGCCGGGGCCATCGACTTTCTGCCCAAGCCGTTCCGCGATCAGGATATGCTGGATGCGGTCATCCGTGCGCTCGATCACGATCGTACCAGGCGCGACGGCGAGAAGGCCGTATCCAAACTCCGGCACTTGTTCGACTCCCTGACCGGGCGCGAGCGCGAGGTCTTTGCCCTCGTCATCTCCGGCCTGATGAACAAACAGATCGCCCACACGCTGCAGATCAGTGAAATTACCGTCAAGATCCATCGCGGACATGTCATGAGAAAGATGGAAGCCCGCTCGCTCGCGGACCTCGTGAGAATGGCTGAAATGCTGGGGGTCAAACGGTCAGGCTAGCCGAGTGCAAACCTAAGTATGATATAAAAATGGGCATCAACGGCTCAATGTCGTCGGCAAGCCGCTTCACGCAAGGTTGGCATCCCACTTCCGTCAAAGGCCGTCAATTGACCGCAGTTCCGGAGATTTCGATCATTGATGACGATGCATCCATTCGCGCAGGGCTGGACAATCTGGTGCGGTCGCTTGGATACGTGGTCTCGACATTTGCCTCCGCCGAGGCCTTCCTGCAATCGACCCAATTGCACAACACCTCGTGCGTCATCGCGGACGTCCGCATGCCGGCGATGAGCGGCGTCCAGATGCAATCTCTGCTGCGGAACCAGGGCTACCAGGTGCCGTTCATCATCATTACCGCAGCTCCCGACGAAAGCACCAGGCGGCAGGCGCTCGACGATGGAGCGCTCTGCTTTCTGACCAAGCCTTTTGACGAAGAGAATCTGATCAATTGCTTCAACAGAGCCGTTGAGCACCACCGCGGCGTCACCGGAGCCTGAAAGCCCAGCTTCGTGCAGCAGCCCGGCAACGTGTCTGCCTGATTGCGCTCCCCTGCTGGAACGAACGCAAAAAAAGGGCCGGTGGACTGCACGCCACCGGCCCTCCTCGCCTGCATTCGCACGAAGCGGCCCGGGGGGTGGCGGCTTCGTTCAATCGATCATGGCCCGGGTTCGGGGGCAACCGGGGCCGTGCGACACGACGCGGGCGCTGTACCGGATCGAACTCTGCGGGAGTGACAGTGTTCATCCGATTGCGGCTCGAGTCATATCGGCTTCCGGAAGCGCGCGCTGATTGGCGATTGCTGGATTTCTCCGAATCTTGCGTCAGTTGCGAGAGCGATCCGGAACGGCATCGCTCTAAACCTAGGTATAGGTTTGTGGGCCATGGACGAAAACCTAAGTGCGATGGAAGGCACCAGTGTTCCCAGACTAGTTTGCGTCCAGGATCATAGAAAGGACAGGGCCAAGTGAGAGCTCCCCGAAACCTGAAACGCAAGGGATGAATGCGATGTTGACCGGCTCCCCATCGTTCAGCGCTTTGCCGTTGAAGTCTTTCGGCAATAGCCGACCGAGAGATTCGGCGCGTGACGCCGCGGCATTCTCGTCCCGGCCGGGACTTCTTGGCGACGGCGACAGCTCGCGGGTATCTCAAGGTGACCAATCGGCCGATACCTCGTTCCCGACAATGACCGTTACACCGCACCGGGCGGTTACACGCAACGGCGTGATGTGGCGCGGCATGGGCGTCGAACTCGTCCAGGCGATGACGCATCAGCGGATCGACTATGATTTCTACGCCAAGTTGCATTTATTGGTTGCCTATCAACAGGGCATCCGTCGCGACGGTGACTCTCATATCGAGGGTCTGCCGCGATCGACGCGGCGCGACGTCGCCAAGAGACTGACGTTGGTGCCGGCGGGCCGACAATTTCACGAGTGGCACGATCCGCGCATACCGACATGCGCCACATATTTCTATTTCGATCCCACAGAGCTTCGGATCGATTCCGACAACGGCGCTGCGGGCGCGGTGTTCGCGCCGCGGCTGTTTTTCGAGGATGCGGCGATCTGGAACACGATGGAAAAGCTCAGACAAGCGGTTTGCTCTCCGCAGGGGGTCAACAGGCTTTTTGCCGAAGCACTCGGCACTGTCCTGCTCCACGAACTCGCGCGCCTCGAGGGGGGAACTGAGCCCTGCGCGACCGCGGCGAAGGGAGGTTTAGCCGCCTGGCAGCAGCGAATCGTGATGGCCTATATCGAGGAACATCTATCGGAGCAGGTTCCGCTCGCCGCACTGGCGCGCCTAGCCCGGCTGAGCACGTTTCATTTCTGCCGGGCGTTCAAGCAATCGTTCGGGGTTCCGCCGCATCGGTACCATACGATCCGGCGGATCGAGCGCGCGAAGGGCATGTTGGCTGAGAGAAAGCATTCCGTGACCGAAATCGGGCTGACCGTCGGCTTCAGCGAAACAAGCTCCTTCACCGCGGTCTTCCGCAAAATCACCGGCCAAACGCCGAGCCGCTATCACCGGGCGCTCGGATGATGCCGTGCGGCATCGATGCGTCAGGCTCATTTCAACTTGTCGTCGTCTTGGCCTATTTTGCTGCAATAGCGTGTCAATCCTTGTTCGCGACGATGACGGCTGCGCGATAGCTGCGCGTGATATCCGCCATTACTAAAATCCTATGCAACTCGGCCGTGCCGCGATCTGCATCTTTCTCTGCGGCGCCTCCTCGACTGGGAACGGCAAGATGGCTGGCAGCCGGTTGCGTCGGGTAATCGTGGCGGCCTGCGCTGCCGTGGACGATGGCCGCGTCCCGGCGGCGGAATCGAATCGCAAGCTGGTACCACCGCGGGCGCGGCGGAAGAGAGATTGCACGACGTATTGGCCGCGCTCGCCCACGCGACGCGGGTGGCGACGCTGGAAAAATTGGCTGTCTCGATCGCGCACGAAATCAACCGGCCGCTGGCCGCGGTCGTCATGAATGGCGCAGCCTGCTTGCAATGGCTGGACCGCGTCGCGCCTGATCTGGCGGAGATCAGGAGTGCCGCAAAGCGAATCGTCGCCGATGCCAGCCGGGCCGCGGAGATCGTTCGCCTGCTCGGCGCGCTGTCGCGCAAAGCCACCCCCGAATATCGCCCCTTGAACGTCAACGACCTTGTCAGGGAAACGATTCCGCTCCTTCGAAGGGAAGTGGCCAGCCGCGCCGCCACGCTTCAACTGGATCTCAATCCGGACATTCCGCCTGTCGCGGGCGACAAGGTTCAGCTGCAGCGGTTCATCATCAACCTCGTCGTCAACGGTATCCCGGCGATGGAGGGTATCACCGGGATAGCAGGCCGCGAGCCTGTTGCTGCGCCAGCGTGTCAAGACTCTTCTGCGGAAATTGCCGCGTTCCGCCGGAGGTGATGAGATCGCGGTGCTTTCGCGCTCCGCTGCGTCGCGAGCCTGGAAAACCGCCGGATCGCGGCAGCCGGGCCGCGCCAAGAGCCGGCCAACAGGCCGGCGCCCTCCCCTCCCCGATGATCCGTCCGGCCGGTGCTCGATGCCGCGCCGCGAGGAATTGCGCTGCCAACTTAAGCGCGAAACGGCTTTCCTTAATCCTGATGTCATATTCGTTTGGGAAGACCACAGCCGATCGGACGCCGAATGCTCTTTCGGCGGGTCGTAAAGGTGACGGTCGTTGACAATGAACCGCTATGGATATTCGATCTTTTGTGACGATATTCGCAACGAGGCAGGTGGCAAGCTCAGCTTTATCGGCTGCTACAATGGCGTGATCTTCATCTCAGGCGATTTTCCGTTGGTGCTTCCGAAACTTTGCGTGCACGCCCATATCTTCTCGCCCGCCACGCAGCCATTCGGCGCGATCACCGTGCGATGCTATCTGCCGGGCGACGATAAGCCGTCTTTCGAAGAGCCGATTGAAACGCCGGCGCACCATCACCAGGCGGGATTGGTCGCAAATCTCAAGACTGACACCGGAGCGCCGCTGTTCATCGTCGCTGCCACGAGCCTGATCTTCACCCCGCTCGAGCTGCGCCACACCGGCTTGATGCGGATGCGCGCCGTCATCGATGCCGAGCCGGAGATCCGGCTGGGTTCACTTCGGATCGAACACGCCCCCATTTTCCGCTCCTGAATTTGAAACTGTCGTCCTCACCGCAAGGCATGGGTGCCGCGGTCGGGCGCGCTTGCGTGCTCATCAGGCTTCGTGAAGGATTAATTAAAAGCGTCATCCGGACGTCAAGTTAAGAATGTTTTAACGCCTGTTGAGGGCGGCGATCCCCGCCGACCCCGTCCTGGACAACGTAAGGAAGACCTTTCCCATGAAAATGATGACTGCGCTCGCGCTCATCCTTGTGAGCGCGCCGGCGGCCTATGCCGCAGGCCCGCTCGACAACGAGTCCTTCATCGACCAGATCGGCTCCAGCAACAATGCGACGGTCTCGCAGAAGAGCGGCAACAACAATCAGGCAACGTTCGAAGCCGGCAAGTTCAACTCGGTCCTGAGCACTCAAGCTGGCGGTACGCCCGGCACCAACAACTCGGCGAACGTTCAAATCGGCAACGACAACACCGCAGCGATCTCGCAGAAGAACGGCAACAACAACCAGGCAACCACTCAGATCGGCCGGGCGAACGGTGTGACCACCTCGCAGGTCAGCAATCTCGCGAACGGTCTGAATAATTCGGGCAACCTTCAGGCCGGCGACTTCAATTCCGCCATGACGACGCAGAACAACTCGCCGCCGAATTCCCAGGCGACCGGTGTCAGCTACGTCAACAGCTCCTTCAGCGCGCAGTTCGGCTCCGGCAACAGTGTCGTCGCCACCCAGACCGGCGGCCAGAACGGCCAAGGCACGTTCCAGACCGGCACCGGCAACATGTCATTTGTGACGCAGTCCGACAAGTCGATCACGCCGGCTTCCGCTGCGGTCGTGGGCGGCAACAACACGTCGTTCACGGCCCAGTTCGGCGATAACAACATGGTGACCACGTCGCAAAAGACTGCCGACGCCAGCGGCACGGGCGGTTTCGCCAATGGATATGGCAATACGTCGGCGGCGTTTCAGGCCGGTTCCGATAACGTGGCGACCATCAGCCAGAACGGATCGGCGAAAAATGGTTCGTTCTCGGCCAATCCCGGCACGTTCAATGCCTCGAGCATGGTTCAAGTCGGCAGCGACAACGACGTTTCGGTGAAGCAGGGCGGCAGCACCGCCGGCAACTTCGGCGCGACAACGGCCGCCCAGGCTGCGAACGACACCAACGCGTCGTTCGTGGGTCAGTTTGGCTCGAGCAATACGGCCGGCATCAACCAGGCGAACGGCGCCAACACCCAGGCAACCTTCCAGACCGGCAACGGCAACACCGCGACCATCGGTCAGAAGACCCAGCCGCTCGGGACGGGCAACGGTGCGAACAACGCCGTCACCGCTCAGTTTGGTACTGGCAACACGGCGAGCGTCGCCCAGTCGATGGCCGTTCCGCTTTCGATCGGCAACAACAACTCGCTGATCACCCAGATCGGCGGCTCGAACGTGGCCAACGCCGCACAGTCCACCGGCCAGCAGGCGACGGCGGGCAACAACACGCAGGTCGCGCTCCAGGTCGGCTTCGGCAACGTCGCGACCGTTACCCAGGCGACCGGCGCCAACGTGGCTAACACCTCGTTCACCGCCCAGTACGGCGTGCACAACATCGCGGTGGTTTCCCAGAAGTAACGGGGAAAGGCGGCGAGCAAATAGCTCGCCGCCTTTTTCATATGCTCCCAATCTCCGGAACGCGCTCCGCGCGCTGTTCATCCGGAGGCCGTGGACCGATGATCCTGATCGGCTTGTGGCCGGTCGTCGATGTGACCGGGGCGATGTTCTGACCGGCCGCTCGTTCAAGGGTCCGCAACTCAAGCGAGATTTCCCGGTCGAGCGCCCAGGCGAGTTCCGCAAGCGACCGTAGCGTGATCTCTGCTTCGCCCGATAATTGACGATTGACGCTCGAGCGGCGGCTGTCGAGCCGGCGCGCGAGCTCCTGCTGGGTGAGGCCACCACGCTTTTCCTCGGTGATGGCCCGCAACAGCTCCCTGCGAACCCGGCCGATGAACCTGCCCGCGGCGCGGGACCTCGCGTCGATATCAAACCGAAAGAACGTCATCAGGATCTACCCCCTTAACGCAAAGCGTCGCATCGATGTTGAGCTCGCGGCGCAGCCGCCGGATTGCGATGCGATAACCACGGTAAAGATCATGGTCCTTGATCGTATCAGCCCAATTGCCGAAGACGGCGACGAAGCAGTTCTTCGCCGCGAACCAGCCGAAAACACGAAGATCCGGCGTCTTCAACTCCCACACGGCATTGTCCTCGACGCGCACGACCCGGAACTGCCTTGTAAAGATCAGCGGCTGGCCGCTCAAGAACGAATGAAAGAGATCGTCAATCTGCTCGGCGGGCGTCGTGTTGCCGAGCACGCGCGCAGGCCGCGCACCATCAAGGATTTCCTTGAGCCATTCGATGAACTGCGGGGTGCCGTAAAGCAGGCGCAACGGCTGATCGCGAGGCGCGAGCTCGACCTCGATCCTTACAATTGAGCCACTGTCCACGAGATCTGCGATGGTTGGCATGTGCTGACCGGCAATCGCTTGATACAAAAATATCACGTTCGGCCGGCAAGTCTTTCCGCAATTTCGTTGTGATCTCCAACTTTTACACAAGCGTCATGATCACTCTCTAGAAATCGCACTCAAGTACCGAACGATGACTACCCACCCTCGATAAACAACGAAAATGCGCTTCACTTCCAGACGTCATCGTTCGATTGCCGCCCACTGCGACCGGTCAGACGCGATACGGGATCCGAGCCTCAAATGACTGCTGTTTCACCCGTTGCAATAGAATGCGCCATTCGCGCCGAGCCCGTGAAGGGTTTCCTGCGGCTCGAAGCGGTCGTGCGATCCAATACGCCGGTCGCTGGACGATACAGCTTCGTGATCGCCAAGCATAGCGCGACAGGCATCTCGAACAATACGCAAAACGGGGCCTTCGCCGTGACGGAGCAGCCTGAGCAGGTTGTATCGACAGTCCTTTTGGATCGCTCGGCGATCGGACACTACCGCGCCGAGCTCTCGCTCGAATCGGACCACGGGAGGTTTGAGTGCACTTCGCCATGATGAGCTTGATATCGCCAAGGGGCGCATTGGCGGGTGCCTTGCTGCTCGTCGCCTGTCCGGGGGCATTCGCGCAGTCAGCCTACATCACGCAGGTATCCCCACATGCGCCGGTGATCGAGGCGATCCAGGCTGCCCAGCCGACGCAGACGGTGCCGGTTTCGCAATACGGCCCGAACCAGACCGCCTTCGTGCCGACGCCGGAATTAACGCAGCCACGCAATGGAAATGTCGCCTCCACGCTACAGATCGGCAGCTTCAACCGCGTCTACCAGTCGCAGTCGGGGGGCGGCAATTTCTCCAACGTCGGCATAGTCGGTGGCAATTCGAATAATGTCGGCGTGTGGCAAGGCGGCCGAGACTTGTCGAACCTTGCGCTGATCAACATGCAGGGCTTTACGGTCGACGTGCTGCAACCGCCCGGCGCCGCTCCCATCAACATGCTGATCGCACGTCTGCCGAACGGCGGCCTGCTGATCAAGCGATGAGCTGAAAATCTTGTACCCAGGAGTGAGTTATGATTAACCCAAAAGTGATCATTGTAGCGGTTGCCGCAATCTGCGTGAGCGTGCCGGCCTCAGCGTCCGAGATGGTATATCACCCGGTGAATCCGACGTTCGGCGGTAATCCGCTCAACGGCAGCTTCCTGCTTTCGACCGCTCAGGCGCAGGGCGAAGGCGTCAAATCCGGCAGTCAGGGCCCTGACCTGAGCGGCCTCAACAATGCACTGAGCAATCTCGGTTCTGCCGTTGTCATCGGCGGATCAGGCACAAACAGCGGCAGCACGAATAACAGCAGCGGCGGCACCGTTCCTTAAGACGGCGTGCTCATCTGGGCTCAAACAATGAAAAGAAAGTTCCGAGGCGCTGCCGCGGCCACGATGCTGTGTTTCAGCCTTGGCGGATGCATCACGGGTTCGGCGAACGATCCGATGGCGCAACCGGCCACGCTCGTTCCCGACACCAAGACGGGTATCGTGCTCGACAGCCTGCCGCCGCCACGGCGGAAGCTGGACGTCACCGTCTACAACTTTCCCGACCTGACCGGGCAGAACAAGCCGAACGACAATTTCGCCGAATTCTCGCGGGCTCTCACGCAGGGCGCCAGCGCCGTCCTGATTGACGTTCTCAGCAAGGCGGGTGGCGGAGCGTGGTTCAATGTCGTCGAACGCAACGATCTGCAGCCGCTGCTGCAGGAGCGCCAGATCATCCAGAACACCCGAACCGCGGCCGAGGGCGACAAGGCACCAAGTCTGCCTCCGCTGCGCTTTGCCGGCATATTGCTGGAGGGCGGCATCATTGGCTACGACAGCGACGAAACCACCGGCGGCATCGGCGCCAACTATCTGGGCATAGGTCCGGACGTCCAATACCGGCAGGACATCATCACGGTAGCGCTGCGCGCCGTCAGCGTGCAAAGCGGCCGTGTGCTGGCCTCGGTCACGACAACCAAGTCGATCTATTCCATCCTTGTCCACAGTTCGGCGTTCCAGTTCGCCGCAGTCGATCAACTGCTGCAGGCCGAGCTCGGCTTCACCAAGAACTCGCCGGCGACGCTTGGAGTGCGCGAAGGCGTCCAGCTTGCCGTCTATGCGCTGATTTTCGAAGGAGTGAAGAATCGGCTGTGGGAGTTCAAGGACAAGGCCGCGGGAGACGCTTTCATGCTCGAGCTCGAAAAGCAGCGCAAAGCAACACTCATCCAGGCCGACGCCCAGAATGCATCCAAAAGCTGAGCCTGAACGCAGACGTTCCCGGGTCGCGGGCCTCCGTGTCAGGCGACGCATCCGCTATCTCGGACCATGTTCGCGTCAAAACGCGCGCTTGACGTCGACGTAATACCGTCAGGATCGTCGCAGTAGACGTCCTGCAAACTTACGAGCCTTCGCGATGTGCCGGGAGCGCCACACGCGGCAATCGGGGTAACAATTGATGTTGACAGCGCGCGGTCGTCACCTGACATCAAATCGATCGTTATCAGCAATTACCATCTTGCTGGCAGCATTCCTGTGCCTGGCTGTGGTGGGGGTCAGCGACGTCGCCAAGGCCGATGGTGGTCCCGCGGTGCCGCTCGATACGGGGATTGAGCGCTATCGATCGCTGCTTGTCGCCGATATCGACCGATCGGTCGCCAGCGTGCAGAAATTGCGCGCCAATGTGACCAGCGGCGACCTCGCCGCAGCGAAACAGGCTTGGATCGAGGCCCGGGTCGGTTGGGAACGCTCCGAGGTCTTCACCAGCGGCTTCGCTCCGGAACTCGACCGGGACATCGATGCCTGGCCGAATGGCGCGACCGGCTTCCACGCCATCGAAGCCAAGCTGTTCGGCGCTGGCCGAACCGACGTCGCGGACGGGGTGGATGCGTTGCTGCACAGTCTTTCGGATATGACAACGATCGCCCGCAATACCTCATTGACACCTCAGGGCCTGCTCGACGGGTTGACCCGGCTGGCCTACGAGGTCGGTGAAAGCAAGGTCGACGGCGGAGAATCGCGCATCAGCGGCACCTCCATCGACGATATGCGCAACAATGTCGATGGTATCGAACTCGCCTACAACACGATCTTCGCCGCGGCAATCGACAGCCGCGATCCCAACCTGCACGCCACGGCTCAGCGCCTGATCGCGGAAATGAAGGCCAAGCTCGCACAGCGCGACCTGCGGCAGCTGGAGCAGGAACGGCTCCGCATCCTCAGCGAGGAGCTCGTGTTGACGCTGCAGACGGCGGCCCCCCGTCTCGCCCTGGCCCGGCCGGCGCTGGAGCTTCAGTAAGCCCGCCGTGCTCCAGCGGACAAGCAGGACGTGCCGTGGCTTGGAAAAGACCACGACAGCTTTGAAACCACACTCTCCAGGGGACCATCTCGGTGACAGCACGACGAGGATTTTGGGCGGTTGCGATCTGCCTGCTGGCGGCGCTGCCCGGCGGCGACGCGGGAGCGTTTCCGCTCAGCGGCGATCAGACTGTATTACCGGCGGGCACCGAGCTCAACGAGGACGCGCCCTATCGCCCAACCGAGGTTTTTCACTCCGAGACGCGCGGCGGCTTCAAATCCTACATGGTTGACCTTGGCGATCTGGCGTTCAATTCCCCTAGCCTGCTGGGCGGCGCGGCGCGCGAGGCCGGCATGAGCTGCGGCACCTGCCATGTCAACGGCGCCGGCAACCCCAAACTCTACATCCCGGGCATGTCGACCCGACCGGGGAATTTCGACACCACCGGCCCGCTGTTCAATCCCAAGGCGCATAACGGCGTGCTCGATCCGGTTCGAATCCCAAGCCTGCGCGGCGCGCGCTTTCTCGCTCCCTACGGCAATGACGGACGGATCGCGTCGTTGCGCGACTTCGTGCGCAACGTCGTCGTCAACGAATTTTCCGGTCCAGAGCCCTCGCCGCCGATTCTCGATGCCCTGGTCGCCTACATCGAGGATATCGATTTCCTGCAAAACCCGAGTCTCGACTCCAGCGGCAGGCTGACGGCGCAAACGAACGCGGCCGAGCGGCGCGGCGAGGCGATCTTCGTGCGGCCGTTTCCGCATGATGCGACCATGAGCTGCGCCACCTGCCACGTTCCGTCGGGCGCATTCGTCGATCATAAGCAGCACAATGTCGGCTCGGGCGGGCTGTTCAAGACGCCGACCCTGCTGAACGCCGATTTCAACGCGCCGTATTTCCACGATGGACGCTATGACAGGCTGGACCAGGTCGTGGCGCATTTCGACCAGGTCTTCGAACTCGGCCTGGCGCCGCAGGATCGTTCCGACCTCGTCGCCTATCTCACCGCCGTCGGCGACGGCCTGCTGCCCGTCGACCGCGAGGGCGCGACGGCCCAGCTCAAGGAGATCAATGACTTCGCTACAGTGCTCGAGGTCGCCATTCCCTCCCACGACCTTGCCGTCATCGATCTCGCGGTGACCACCGTCGGTCAGGAACTCCGCGATCTGACCGAGCAGTTTCCCGATCGCCGCGACGCCACGGTGACCGGCGGGCTGCAGGAACGTCTCGCCACACGAGCGATGCTGAAGGATTCGGTAATCCGGTTCCGACATATCGGCACCGCAGCGGCGGCTGGACGCTTCGACGAAGCCGCGGCGGAATTCACGATCTATCGCAAAATGTCCGCGGGCGTGTTGCCGCTACTGCTGACGACCGCGCAGCGATGGTCGCTGTTCAATCCCGCGGTCCACGACGCGCACTACGCGGCGCTGCGTCAGGCACTCCGGCAGACCGAAACGGCGGCACAGGTGCCGGCCGTGCCCGTCGACACCGCGGGCGAGAGCGCGGCGACACCGGCTCAGATCGGTCGCTGAGAGGCAAGGCAGCTTCGACGACAGCAACTGGCGCTCCTCGGCAAACGTTGCTGCGCGTCGATGATCTGTGTTGGAAGCATGATTCGAGAAAAGCGCTGCTGGCAAGATGGTCCACCCGGGTCCGATCGCGATCGAGCGATCGGACGGTCACCGCGAACTTATCAGCAGTGCCGAATTTCATTCAATGTTCAAAAAATACCGGTCACAGGCGTCACATTGTCCTGTGAAGAGATACCTCGCGAAAACTTACTTCACGGGGGCTCACTACGATGATTGACTCGAAACGCAGTCGCAAACGAAACTGGCGATTGAACGGCGCTCTCTACACGTCGGTGCTCACGGCATCGGCACTCTGCCTCGGCACCGCGGCCATCGGCGGCGCCGCCGATCCCGCCGCCGCAGTGCAGACGACCAGTC
>NZ_JBAURI010001224.1:0-2054 GCF_049581145.1 Bradyrhizobium sp. | reverse complement strand
GAACATCCTTTCGCAGAACGCCGTAAATCGATGCTCGCCTTCCACGCTGAGGGCGCCTCGCTTCCAGTCCTCACCAATCTGGTGAAGCATCGGCGCGATGATCCCGAGCAGAATGTCGACAGGCCTGATGCTCGCTTCGATCGCGTGGTCGATCGTGCTTTTCGCCGTCCCCAGATCGTTGCGGCGACCCGCCGTGAAGAGCTTGCGCTGGATGTCTTTCAGGAATATCGCGTGAGCAAAATCGGCTGCGGTCAGGCGGCTCCGAGGCCGGCATTCCCCGCAAATTCCATGCGTGACGACGAGATCCTCGTAGTCCGGAACCTCTCCCATGAACTGCTGGCAGTAGGAACACCATTTCAACATCACGATCCGTTTTCTGATCAATGACTATCAGGCACAACCCACATTCGCCTGGTCACGCTCCGAGCGCCCCAACCCTAACAGACGTGAGCCCGCGATGCGATCGATCTTCGTCATATCGCGAAAGCAACAAAATATCGCGCAGCAAACCGGGGCAGTTGGCAGCCGGGGATGATTGGACCAAGCGTCCTGGCCGGTAACGCCGCGATCTGCACCGGCGACTGCCAAGCAAGCATTGAAATGACACTTCGACCGGGCCAATTCCCCGCAGTTCCGCAACACGATGCCGGGCGACATCGCTCGACTTCGCGCTGTGGTCGCTGTTTCGGGACGATTCCGCTCGGGCAGCCGCGCACATCTCGGGCATTTCGACATGATCTAGCTCAATTGCCCGGCCACCTGGTCATCTAGCACTCGCGACAGCGGATTCGCGAAGTTGAGAGGTGGACTTGCATGAAAGCGTATTTCATCGGTGGCGGCGTCGGATCGCTCGCAGGAGCCGCCTTCCTGATCCGCGATGGCGGAGTGGCGGGCGGCAATATCACCATTTACGAGGGGCAGCCGCTGTTGGGTGGCAGTCTGGACGGCGCCCAACTTCCAGGCGGATCCTATTCACTCCGCGGTGGCCGCATGCTGACGACGGATCACTATGAATGCACATGGGATCTGCTTTCAACCATTCCCTCGCTGGAGCATCCCGGGCAGACGGTGCGAGACGAAACCGTCGCGTTCAACCTTCAGCACAAGGCTCATTCGCGCGCCCGGCTCGTCGACCGCAATCGCTTCAAGGTGGACGTCTCGACCATGGGCTTCACCATGCACGACCGGATGGAATTGGTCCGGCTGGCCGAAGCATCCGAGGACAAGCTCGGCAACAGCCGCATCACCGACTGGCTGTCTCCACCCTTCTTCCAGACCAATTTCTGGTACATGTGGCAGACGACTTTCGCCTTTCAGCCCTGGCATAGCGCGGTCGAGCTCAAGCGCTATCTGCATCGCTTCATGAACGAGTTTCCGCGCATCGAGACACTCGCCGGCGTGAAACGGACGGTCTACAATCAATATGACTCCATCGTTCGTCCCCTGACATCCTGGCTCGAGCAACAGGGCGTCCAGTTCGTGAAAAGCACCCGCGTCACGGACATGGACCTTATGGACGACGGAGGCAAACTCTCCGTCAGGCGTCTCGTTCTGGATCAGAACGCAAAGAGCACGGTCGTTTCGCTTGGCGACGACGATCTCGTGTTCTTCCAGAATGGCTCGATGACGGACGCCTCGAGCCTTGGCTCGATGACGAGCCCGCCCAAACGTCTGACCAAGGCGGATAGTCAGGGATGGGCGCTCTGGGAGAAGATCGCGACAGGCCGGCCGATATTGGGCAATCCAGCCGCGTTCAACAGCTCGATTCCGGAATCGTATTGGGCGTCATTTACGGTCACCTGCCGCAATCAAACGTTTTTCGATCAGATGGAGGCGTTTTCCGGGAACGCCGCCGGAACGGGCGGCCTCGTGACTTTCAGGGATTCGAACTGGCTGATGTCGATCGTGCTCTATCACCAGCCGCACTTCATTGGGCAGCCGCAGGACGCTCAGGTGTTTTGGGGTTACGCGCTGCATCCTGACCGGGTTGGCGATTTCGTTGCCAAGCCGATGTCGGAATGCGGCGGCGCCGAGATTCTTCAGGAGCTCTGCGG
>NZ_JBAURI010001223.1:0-9439 GCF_049581145.1 Bradyrhizobium sp. | reverse complement strand
TCGCCGTGGCGTCGCCTGCCGCCGGTGCGCTGGCGGGCAGGATAGGTCCGCGACGGCTGCTGATGACAGGACCGGTCATCGTCGCGGCCGGCTTTCTCCTGACGCTGCGGATCGGATCCGCTACGAGCTATTGGCTTGGGGTGTTTCCCGCGATGATCGTGATCGCTCTCGGAATGGCCTGCGCGGTCGCCCCGCTCACGACGGCGGTGCTGATGTCCGTCGACGGCAGCCACACGGGTGCGGCATCCGGGCTGAACAGCGCGGTGGCGCGCACCGGCGGATTGGTTGCGACGGCCCTGATTGGACCCGTGCTGGCGTCATCCGGACCGGCCTTGCTTTCAGCGTTTGATGTCGCCGCAGCGTTGGGCGCAGTCATCTGCTTGCTGGCAGCGGCGAGTGCCGCCATGCTGATCGGCCCGGTCGGGAAAACCCGACCATCGATGCAATCATGACGGCCGTGGTCTGCCCTCGTCCTCGTATCTCGGGCGGCGTCATTGGGGCAAAAGGTTTCGCTCAGGAGTTCCCATGACGGCACTGTCCATCCTCGATCTCGTCCGCGTCACCGAAGCCACCGATGCGCGCGGCGCGCTCGACAACGCCCGCGACCTGGCGGTGCATGCCGAGGCCTGGGGCTATCGCCGCATCTGGGTGGCCGAGCATCACAACATGCCGGGCATCGCGAGTGCTGCGACGTCGGTCGTGATCGGTCATATCGCGGCGGGCACGAAAACCATCCGGGTCGGCGCGGGCGGCATCATGCTGCCCAACCACGCACCCTACGTCATCGCCGAGCAGTTCGGGACGCTGGCGCAACTGTTTCCAGGCCGGATCGACCTCGGGCTGGGCCGCGCACCCGGCACCGACCAGCTCACGCTGCGCGCCTTGCGCCGCACGCCGGAAGCCGCCGACAACTTCCCGCAGGACGTTCTCGAGCTGCAGGCGTTCCTGGCGCCAGCCGGTCCAAATCAACGGATCCGGGCGGTGCCGGCCGCAGGAACCGAAGTGCCGTTGTGGATTCTGGGATCCAGTCATTTCGGCGCGATGCTGGCGGCCGAACTCGGGCTGCCCTATGCTTTCGCCTCGCACTTCGCCCCCGAACTGCTGATCCCGGCGCTGCAGATCTACCGCAGCCGCTTCAGGCCGTCAGAACAGCTTGCGCGTCCCTACGCGATGGTCGGCGTCAACATCATCGCCGCCGGCAGCGATGACGAAGCGCGCCGGCTGGCGACGACGCAGCAGATGTCCTTTACCAACATCTTTCGCGGCGCGCGCGGCCTCAGCCAGCCGCCGATCGACGACATTGAAAGCTACTGGTCGCACGCGGAAAAAGCCCAGGCGATGGGCATGCTCGCCCGCTCCATCATCGGCTCGCCCGAGACGGTTCGTGCCGGTGTCGATGCGCTGGTTGCGGAAACGGCCGCCGACGAGCTCATGATCGTATCCGATGTCTACGATCACGCAACGCGGTTGCGATCCTTCGAGCTCATCGCCGGTACCGCCGGGATGGCGACTTGATCGTTTGCGTATCGGTCGGGCTTATTCGGCCGGCCTGATCGCCACCGGCATCACCCGTGGATTGAAAAGTGTCGTCAGGGCGCAAGATAGCGCGATCACAGCCACCAGCGCGCCGAGCAGCGGCAATTGCTGATAATTTGCACCCGCGGTCAGCGCGATGCCGCCAAGCCAGGCGCCGGTGGCGTTGCCGAGGTTGAACGCGCCCTGGTTCAGGGTCGAGGCCAGGTTCGGCGCATCGGTTGCCGCGTCCACGACCCAGATCTGCAGCGGCGACACCAGCGCAAAGACGAGGCCGCCCCACAGGATCAGCAGCGGCAAGGTCGGCACGATCGAGCGGCTGGCAAAGCACAGCGCCACCAGCACCGCGATGAGGCCGATGAAGCCGCCGACGATGGTGCGCAGCAGGTTGCGATCGCCGAGCCGGCCGCCCACCAGGTTGCCGACGGTGAACCCGACCCCGATCATCAGCAGCACGCCGGAGACGCCGCGGGGTGAGATTTGGGTGACGTCTTCCAATAGCGGCGTGATGTAGGTGAAGAGGCTGAACATGCTGGTCGAGGCGAGTGTCGAAATCAGCATCGGCAACAGCACGGACCAGCGGCCGAGCGCGCGGAATTCACGCGCCAGTCCGCCGCGGTTGCCAGGCAGTCCGGCTGGGATGTACCTGACAATGGCGAGGCCGGCGATGACGCCGATCGCGACCACGGCCCAGAATGCCGCGCGCCAGCCGGCGGCCTGGCCGAGTGCGGTGCCAAAGGGAACGCCGAGCACATTGGCGAGCGTCAGCCCGGCGAACAGCAGCGAGATCGCCTGCGCGCGCTGCTCGCGCGGCACGAGATCGCTCGCGACGACCGCACCGATGCCGAAGAAGGCGCCGTGGGCAAAGGCCGTCACGATTCGCGCGGCCATCAATAACCCGTAGCTCGGCGCCAGCGCGCAGCCCAGATTGCCGATGATGAACAACGCCATCAGCGCCAGCAGCGCGGTCTTGCGCGGCAATCCGGACGTGGCGATCGCCACGATCGGCGCGCCGACCACCACGCCCATCGCGTAACCGGACACCAGGTAGCCGGCCTGCGGAATGGTCACGTGCAGGCTGCCGGCGACATCCGGCAGCAGGCCCATGATGACGAACTCGGTGGTGCCAATGCCGAAAGACGCCGCTGCCAGCGCCAGGATAGGGCGAGAAATCACGCAAGATTCCTTGTTGGGGCGGCAATGCTGCGCCGCAATATGGAGGGTCGTCCCACGGATTTGGATCAATGCACAGATCTGGCTCCGGTTGCAGTGCACACTGGGCGGGACGCCATGCAGGCGGGAGGGGTGCGCTGCCCCTGGGTGGAGCCTCCAGATTCGGATGCAAGGCAAGCATCCGTCGCAGGTCGGCGAACGAAGGCGGAACCGTCATTCGCTCCCGCAGGTGTGGCGAAAGCCTGTCTGGCCTTGCCTGCGCTCCGGCGTGCCCCCGGAATATTCGCGTGGCGCCTCTCCACCACCGGCCGTCTTTGCCCTTGTCATCTGGAGTCCGAATCACGCGAGGATGAGTCATGGCGGCGAACATGGCGCAGAAGCGGGCCAAGAAAGCGCAAAAGCGAAAACAGGTGGTGGCGGAGAAGCGACGGGTAGAGGCAGTCGAGGCAAGCCTGCCGGCACGCGTGGCTCGCGCGGCCGCGATGCCGATTCGACACTGCTTCCTGACCAGATCGGTTTTCGATATCGGTATCGGAACGCTGGTTCTGACGCGGGGCGCGACCGATCATCATCTCGCTTTGAGCTCCTTCCTGATCGACGTGCTCTGTCTCGGCATCAAGGATGTGATGTTCGCATCCATCGATGGCGACGATTTCGAGGGGTACATGGCCAAAGCGAATCTCGGGTCGCCCTCGATCTCCGTCGATCCGAGCTATGCCCGCAAGCTGCTGCGCGAACTCGCCGCGGGGTCGCAATCGATCGGATTCGAACAGTATCGGGACTTCACCGCGGTGGAGCGAATCTTTGGCGATGTCAGCACGGACGCCAGCGACGCGGTGTTTCGATTCGGTCGCGACGGCAAGCCAGTCTACATTCCCGGCCCGAAAGAAGACCCGCCGCTGATCCGGCGGCGCATTGCGCAATTGGAGAAATATCTGGACGAAGGCGGTTTTGGCTTCGAGACGGCGGCCTGAGATTTTTCCACGGCCAAGATCGCATCGGGCCTCACGGTTCGAGACGCGCAGTTTCGCCACGCGGCTCGATGCAGCTTTTTCTCTCCACGGCTCCCGTATGCTCTTTTTCCGCTCCCGCCACGCGCGCAGGGGGAGGGATGAAATCCGGCGCGGGCCGCTTCAACATGTCGACCAATTGCCTCGCTTGGGCGCGGCTGCTTTCGTCGCCGGCGTCACGACAGCCAGCCGCGCTCGCCGAATGCCGCCAGATCGACGCCAGGTGGGGCATACCATCCCGTCGCGCCATAACGGGCGCCCAGCCTGAAGGCGACCTCCTTGTTGCCGTAGGGAATTCGCAGCGGCGTTCCAGGTCCGACCTTCGGCTGAGCGGGAGCAGCCGGCGCGGCCACGGCCTTTCGCTGAGGCGACCTCTTCCTCGGCGATGCCGATCGAGGTGCAATTGATTTCGCCGGCCCGAAGGCGGCGCCGCGACCGTTCTTGCGGCGTTTCGTTCGTTTGTGGGAATCCATCGACACGGCTGGCGCCACCTCATTCACATCATTATTTGTCTCGTCTTTTGCTCCGCCTTTATGTTTCTCGCCATTCTCTTTCTTCGGCGCGTGCTGCCTGAGAAACGCGCCGCAGATTGATATCGACGTCCTGTAGCCAGGCGGCGGCTTGATGCCCTTTTGCCGGGCGACGCTGTCGGCAAAGCGCTTCATGGCCGGCGTCGGCGGATAGGCGTCGGCTGCATTTTCGGCTGACGCGCCAAGCAAGGCAGGCCCAGCAGTCGCGGCGCCTGCCGCGATCTTGCCGATGATCCGCTTCGCGACACCGCATACGGCGTCGATTGCGCCGACCATTTCCTGCTTGCCGACGACGACATCGTCGAGCAGGCATTCGAGCTGCGCCGTCACGCCCGGGTCGACCAGCGCCGGATCGGCCTGTTTGAGAACGCCGAACAGCGACAGGCCAGCCTTGGTGGGCACGATATTTTTGCCCTGGGCCATCAGAAAATCCTGCTTCTTCAGTCCGCCGATGATCTCGGCCCGGGTCGCCGGTGTGCCGATGCCCTTGGCTTCCTTGAGACGCTCGCGCAGCACCTCATCATCGACAAAACGCCAGGCGTTCTGCATCGCCTCGATCAGCGTGCCTTCATTGTAACGCGGCGGCGGCCGGGTCTCCTTGTCCTCGATTTTGGGGTCCTGCAGTTGCGCAGTCTCGCCGTTGCGCAGCGGCGGCAGCAATTGCGCCTCGTCGCTCCTTTCGTCGGCAGGTTGCCACTCCGGAAATGCGGCGCGCCAGCCGAGATCGATCGGCTGGCGGCCGGCGGCGCGGAATTCGAAACCGCGCACGTCGAGGGTTGCGGTGGTCTGCCGGTAGCGAAAATCCGGCATCAGGGCGGCCAGGTAGGCCCGCGCGATGACATCGAACAGTTTCCGCTCGTCCGGCGACAGGCGAGGCCAGACTTCCCTCAGTTGATCGATCGTGTTGACATTGGGAATGACGGCATGATGGCTCGCGCCCTCCACTCCCTTGTCGTAGAAGAAGCCGCTCGCGCCCTTGCGGATGACCAGAGGCTCGGGCAGCGGGATTGCGCCGAACGATTGGCCAACCCGCAGCCCCGCCACGATCCGCGGCACGTCCGACATCAAGCTCGTCGGCAGATAGCGCACCTCGGCGCGCGGGTAGGTGATGATCTTCTTGCCCTGGCCGTCATAGAGCTGCTGCGCCACTTCGAGCGTCTTGCTGGCCGACCAGCCGAAGCGCGAGCCGCAGAGTTTCTGCAGCGACGGCAGATCGTGCAGTCTGGGCGGTCCCTGACGCTTGTCTTCGACGCGGACGGCGAGCGCGCCGGCAAAGCCGTCGGCGGCCTTGACGACGTCCTCGGCAAGCTCGCGTCGAACGATCCGGTCCTGCGGCGCGTGCCGCATCTGGAATTGGCCGCCTTCGACCTTCGCTGTCGCGACGACTTCGAAATAAGCAACGGGCACGAAGTCGCGGATTTCCAGCTCACGCTTGCACACGATGGCCAAGGTCGGCGTCTTCACCCGTCCAATCCCGATTACTCTCCGCGTGCCTCGACCCAGAATGACGGTCGCGGTGCGGGTGAGCGACAAATTGTAGATCTGGTCGGCCTGCCGGCGTGCGACGGCGGCGGCGTAAAGCCGGGCGTAGTCGGCATTTGGTTTCGCCTGGCCGAACGCATCGCGGATGGTCTGCGAATCCTGCGCGGTGAACAGCACCCGCATGACCTCGCCGCGGTAATTGTAGTGCTCGAGAATTTCCTGGCCGATCAACTGCCCCTCACGGTCGCAGTCGGTGGCGAGCCAAACCCGCTTGGCGCTGCGTAACGCCTCGCGAATCGCTTTGAGCTTGGCGGCCTTGTTTCCGCCCTCCGCCGGGCGAGTGTCGTAAAGCCCTTCAGGCCGCAGCAGGATCGCCGACCACCGCTTCCACTCGGGTACGACTTGCTCGGGTTCGAGCAGGTCGAACAGATGGCCCTCGGCCGGGAGGATCACTCCATAGCGGGCACCGACGGCGGCGCGGACGTCTTTTGCCTGGCTGGCTTTCTCGGTGATGACGATCTGCTCAGGCATGGCGATTGACCGGAAAGAACGGCTCGATTTGCGATAAGAACATAACATGAACAACACGTTCGGGCAACTTGAACTTGCCGGATCGGCAAAATGCCGTGCGACCCGGGAGAGCGCGCTGTTTGTGCTTCCACGCAAGATGAGCACCTCTGCGGGCTCCGTGATCCGCCTCACATAAGGTCGGGCCGATCTCCCCTAGCGTGCCGATCAAGCCAAACGGCTCGCTGTTCGAAGAGGAGATTTCATATGCGCAAACTGGTTCTGATCGCATCGCTGGTTCTGGCGTCCGCCGCCGCGCAGGCCGGCGAGTCCCGCAGCCTCACGCTCGCCGCCAATGATGATGCGGCCACGGCCCAGCCTGCTCCGGCGCCACCCGCCGCGACCGACACGCCGAAATATGTCGAGCGTCCGGCCGCCGTCGACACCTCCGTGCCCCCGGCAGGGCAGCCGAAAGCGGACGCGGGCGCCAAGCCATCCCATGCTCGGGTCGCAAGGCCGAAGCACAAGCCCTACTGGACCGAAGCCCGCGTCATCAGTGAATTGCATCGCCACGGCGTCTATTGGTGAGGGCCGCCATCAACGCGTCATTGCGAGCGAAGCGAAAGCAATCCAATCTCTGGCGCCATCGTGGCGACAGTCGATGGCTTGGTTGCTTTCGCCTCCGCTCGTTCGAGCCACGGCGGACAAGTTGCTTCCCGCCATGACGTGCGATGTTGGCGGAGGCCGCACGAGCGTGGCAAGGCATCGCCGCCTGGCTATTGCGACACCGTCTGCACCACGCTCGACACCGGACGCGACGCGAGGGTCGGCTGCTTCAGTTCGTGGGCAAGCGCGTCGTCATATTCCGGCAACGTCTCCATCGTGAACTTGGCCTTCATCTGCACGACCTTGTAGCCGCCCTCCTTCAGCCGCCGCAGCAGCGTCGGCAACGCCTCGGCGGTGTGCTTCTGGAAGTCGTGCATCAGGATGATGCCCTTGCCGAGCTTGTCGAGCCTGGTCATCACGGTGTTGACGACCTTCTCGGGCGTGCTGTCGCGCTTGTAGTCCCAGGAATCGACATCGCAGGAGAAGATCGCGATGTTGCGGGTGCCGAGATAGGCCATGGTCGCCGGATTGTGCTGCAGTTCCGGGAAGCGGAAGAACGGCTGCGGCGTGACGCCGCCGAGCGCCCATTTCACGGCGCTAAAGCCCTTCTCGACCTCGTCCTTGTCCATCTGCTCGGTCATCTTCTTGCCGTTCAGATTGGCATGCGACCAGGTGTGCGCGCCGATGGTCTGGCCGTCGGCAAGCACCAGCTTGAGGATTTCCGGGTGATAGGTTGCATGCTTGCCGATCGGAAAGAACACCGCCTTGGTACACTGATCGTCGAGCGCCTTCAGCACCGCCTGCGTGTTGTTCGGCCACGGGCCGTCATCGAAGGTCAGCACCACTTCCTTGTCGGTGAGGAAATCGAACTGCTTGAAATGCTGCGAGCCGAAACCTGGCGCGCCCGTGGTGTCGACCTCGACCACGCGGCTGACCCCGAGCGCATCCGGATTGGCGCAAGCGGGTTTCTGGGCGATGATCGGCGCGGGCGCTGCGGGCTCTGCCGACAGCGCTGCCGTGACCTCGACATCGTCCTTGATGAGGGTGTCCTTGACGCCATCCTTGACGCCATTCCTGACGCCGAGTCGCGCTGCCGCGGGCAATGGATCGGCGAGGTGGGCGGCGATGGTTTGCGGCGCTGACGCCGCATCCGCACGCGGCGAAGCGGTCCAGAACCAGACTCCGGCGATCACGAGCGCCGCAACGACACTGGCCAGCATCAGGCCGAATGGATTACGCATGTCACCCCTCCTTAACAACGCAACAACTGGGATGCGCAACTTCAAGAAGTCCCATTAATGCAAAGGAAGTCTTAACGGCCTGCCAACGCACCGCCGTCGGCCAACGATTTCCAACGCATCCGTATTCGTGATATGCATCACACAGTGGCTCGTCCGCGTGACGGTCATCACAGTCGAAACAGTGCGTTAGGCCCATCGTCGCTCTCATCAGAAACGCGCCGTACTCGGGTGCCATTGGGAGCCGAACATGACCACGTCCTTCACCAGCAGGGTTCGCCAGGCCGGTTTGCTGCTGGCCTTCGCCGTCTCGCTTGCCGCATTGTCCGCGAGGGCGAGCTTTGCCTTCAGCGCCGAAGCGCAGCAGATGTGTACGGGCGACGCGTTCCGCCTCTGCAGCGCCGAGATCCCGAATATCCCGAAGATCACCGCCTGCATGGTGAAGCACCGCGCTGAACTCTCGAGCGGCTGCCGCAGCGTGATGGATCGCGATCTCAAGGGCGGCAGACTGGCGGAGTCCGAGTAAAGCGGCTTTGCGCAGATTGCGTGGCGCGCGGGTGGCGAAGGCCCGCGTCGTTATGCTGCAGCGGGTATGTGACGACAATCCTGCCACGCATATATGAATTGCGGTGCGGCTGGGCGCGCTCTAGAACGCCGGTCGTGGCATAGGGTCTCCAGCGTAAAGGCGTGACAATGACCAGGTTTCTCTTCGCGCTCCCCTTTATCCTGATTGCTGCGGGCGCCTCGGCGCAGAGCTCGCACGAGCATGACGCCTGCGCCCGCGATGTCTCACGTTTCTGCCGCGCCCATATGAGCGAGGGTGATCAGGTGGTGCTGGCCTGCCTGCAGCAGAACCGTGCCAAGCTGTCGAAGGGCTGCGAGAAAGTACTTACTGACCACGGGCAGTAAATATTGCTGTCATTCCGGGCTTCGCGGCGTGGAATGACGACGGAGGAGACCGTCTCGCGTTACGTGCTGCCTGCGGCGCTGGCGACCACGGGGAGCACTTCGGCCGGCCTCTGCTCCAGCGGATCCTCCTTCGACCGCACCGATCCGAACGGGCGCTCCAGCATGCGGCGGATGCGGATCGGATCCGGCCCCAGATGAAAATCCATCGCCCGCTGGTGCAGCGCGCGTTCCGATTGGGTCGAGCGGTTGCGCTGGCGCAGGTAATCGAGCCAGGTCGGGCAGTGATAGCGCTCGGTCCACAATTCCGGATCGGCGATGTCGCGCGCGATCGACCAGCCATAGGCGCCGTTGCGCTGGCGGCTGAGCTGCACGTCCTGCATCACTTGATGGAAGGCGCGCGCGTTGTCTTGCGCGACGCGATATTCGATCTCGACCACTAAGGGCCCGCTGC
>NZ_JBAURI010001222.1:0-4026 GCF_049581145.1 Bradyrhizobium sp. | reverse complement strand
AGTTCGCCGGGATCGAGCGACCAGGTCGGCGTGGTCGGCGCCAGCGCGACCTGGGTCAGGCTTCCCGGCGAGGTGTCATGAAAGCGCTGGGCGCAGGCCTCGACCGATTGCAGCATGCGGTCCAGCGACTCGACCGGCATCGGCGGAAACTCGTCGGTATCGAAATGACGCGCGATGGTGGCGCCGCCGCGGCAGAACACCAGGCGGATGCCGAGGCTGCGCACGACCTCGAAGATCACATGCGCCGGATCGAACCGGAAACTGTCGCTGAAGAGATAGTGATGGTCGGCAGCGGTCGTCGTTCCCGACAGCAGCAATTCGCTCAGGCCGATCCTTGCTGCGACCGCCAGCGCCTCCTCGTCGACCTTCGACCAGAACGAATACGGCACCGAGCGCAGCCAGCCGGCCAGCGGCAGATTGATGCCGGCCGCAACGCCCTTCATCACGCTCTGGAACAGATGGTGATGTGTCGATATCAGCCCGGGATAGACCACGCAGCCGCCGGCATCGAGCCTGGGCTCGTCCGGCTCGGCCGTGAGCGCGCCGATCTCGACAATCACGCCGTCGCGAATCCGGATCGCGCCCGAGGCCCGCATCGCGGCGCCCGGGCGTCCGGTGAAGATCCCGGCGGCATTCTCGATCAGCATGGCGGTCATGTCTCCGGCCTGATTTCGCTTTCGTGCCAGTTCGACAGCGCGAGTTTTGACAGCACGACCATGGCGCCAAACAGCAGGACGCCGGTCAAGGTGATCAGGAACAGCGCCGCGAACATGCGGGGAATATCGAGCGTGAACCCGGCATCCAGGATCTCATAGGCGAGGCCCGACGATCGCCCCCCGGTGCCGGCGACGAACTCGGCCACCACAGCGCCGATCAGCGCCAGGCCGCTGGAGATGCGCAAGCCGCCGAAAAAGTAAGGCAGCGCGCCGGGGATCCGGAGCTTGATCAGCGTCTTCAGCCGCCCCGCCCGGTTCATGCGAAAATAGTTCGCCAGCCCTGGATCGACGCTGCGCAAGCCCAGCGTGGTGTTGGAAATGATCGGAAACAGCGCCACCAATGTGGCGCAGATCGTCAGCGAAGCTTGCGTGTTCTTGACCAGGATAATGATGAGCGGCGCGATGGCGACGACCGGTGTCACCTGCAGCAGTACGGCATAGGGAAACAGGCTGACCTCGATCGCCCGGCTCTGCACGAACATGAAGGCGACCAGCGTGCCGATCACGACGGCTGCCGCGAACGCCTGCAGGGTCACCCGCAAGGTCACCCCCAGCGCCCGCAGCAATGACGGCCAGTTGTGGACGAAGCTTACGAAAATGTCGCTCGGCTTCGGGAACAGATAGACCGGCACCGACGCCAGCCGGAAACCGACTTCCCACACCACGAACAACACGACGCCGACCGCAAGCGGCGCTGCGATCCGCACAAAGGTTTCCGATTCGAGCAGCGGCTTCATGACACGGCACCGGATGCGGCCGGAAGCGAGGCCTCGGCCAGCCACGTCGACAATTCGCGGCAATAGGCCGCGAATTTCGAGCTGTCGCGAAAGCCCTCGTCGCGCGGCTGCGGCTCATCGATCGTCATGGTCCGGAAGATACGGCCGGGATTGGCAGCCATGACGACGATTCGGGTCGACAGGAAGACGGCCTCATAGATCGAATGGGTGACGAACACCGTCGTCAGTTTGCCCTGCCACCACAGCCGGATCAGGTCGGCGTCGAGCCTGTTGCGGGTAAACTCGTCGAGCGCGCCGAACGGCTCGTCCATCAGCAGCAGATTGGGCCTGGTCACCAGCGCGCGGGCGATCGAGACCCGCATCTTCATGCCGCCCGAGAGCTGGCGGGGATAGTGCCGGGTGAAAGCGGATAGCCCGACGCGTTCGATCGCCTCGGCCGCGCGGGGGGCGGCTTTGGCCCTGGGGACATCAGCGAGTTCCAGCGGCAGCCTTACATTGGCGTCCACCCGCGCCCACGGCATCAAGGTCGGCTCCTGAAACACGAAGGCGAAGCGCCGGCCGTCCTGACCGACGCTTGCGAAATCGCCGCGCCACCACAACAGCCGTCCGTCCGAGGGCTCAAAGAGATTGGCGATCAATTTGAGCAGCGTGCTCTTGCCGCAGCCCGACGGGCCGATCAGCGTCAGGAACTCGCCATCAGCGATGACGAGATCGATCGGCGCCAGCGCGCGCGTTCCGTTCGAGAAGACTTTCTCGGCGGACAGCACCTCCACCGCCGGCGGCCGATCGCCGGCCGTCGTTATCATCTTATTCTGCGCGTTGTCATCAAACGGCTCGCCGGACAGGAGGACGTTCATCGCCGTTGCTATTGCACCCCGATCTTCAGATCCTTGACGAAACGCGTATCATAGGCCTTGTGCCAATCCACCTTGGGATCGAGCAGGCCGCCCGCAACCAGGAAATCGTAGATCTGCTTGTAGCGCTCTGACGTGATGACCCCGATGCCCAATGTCGCGGCGTCGCCGCCATCGATCGCCTTGTTCTGTTTCAGCTTCTCGATTGCGAAGGCGATCTGTCCGTCGGTCATCTTGGGATTGTCCGCCTTGATCAGGGCATTGGCCGGCGCGGGATCCTTCACGTAGTCGCGCCAGCCCTCGAGCGAAGCTTTCACGAATCGGGCCACCACATCCGGCTTTTCGGCAATCATCCTCTCGGTGGTGACGATGGTCGAGCCATAGGGCGGATAGCCGCCATCGGCCAGCAGAAAGAACTTCACCTTCTCGTTCTGCTGCTCGGCCTGATACGGCTCGGACGACGGATAGGCCTGCTGGGCGACGTTCTTGTCGGCGAAGAACGGCTGCAGGTTGAAGGTGTAGGGCCGGATCTGGTCGTCGGTGAAACCATATTTGGCGCGCAGCCACGGCCAGAATGTCACCCGCGACGACCCCGCGATCAGGATCGGCTTGCCTTTCAGGGCGGCGATATCGGCGACGTCGTCATGGGTCATCAAGCCCTGCAGGTCGAACTGGAACGAGGACGCGACCGTCACCAGCGGCAGGTTCTGCTCGCGGCCCTTCAGGACCTGGATGTCATAGCCCATCATGAAATCGGTCTCGCCGGCGAGCAGCAGCTGCGAGCCGTTGACCTGCGGCCCACCCATCTTGATGGTGACGTCGAGACCGGCCTTGTCGTACAGCCCGGTCGCCTTGGCCTCATAGAAGCCGCCATGTTCGGCCTGGGCGAACCAGCTGGTCAGGAAGGTTACCTTGTCGGCGGCGAACGCAGGCGAGAGCGTGGCAAACAGCGCACCAGCGCCGGCCATGGCAATTGCGATCCTGCGCGGCAACAAGTTTTTGGCCATTCGCGGTCCTTCGTTTCGAGCTGGCATCTCGCCGGCGATCCCGATGTGTGAGGCTCGACACTGCATCACGCGATCCGCCTTTAGTTTCAGGATGCACGTCCCGCCTGTCATCTCAAAGCATTTTAATTCGTTCTATCCGTTGCCTTTCCGGCAACGGGCGGCGCAGGCATTCGTGCGAAGCGTGTCGATCGCACGACTTCGCCAATGCGCGGCCGCGACAATTGACCTAACATGTCCGCCGCGGTTCCCGCTGCTCAATGAGGATGACCTTGCGCGCACTTGCTCCAACATCAATCCCGCCGCCCCTGGCGCGCTACAGCCACGGCATCGCCGTGCCGGCCGGTCAACGGCTGGTCGTCACCTCCGGCCAGCTCGGGATCGCTGCCGACGGCACAATCCCCGGCGACGGCGAGGCGCAGGCTGATCTCTGCTTCGCCAATATCGCCGCCATCCTCGCCGAGGACGGCATGACCCTGGCAAATATCGTGCGCCTCAACGCCTATGTGACGGCGCGCGAGCACATGGCCGGCTACATGCGCTCGCGCGACAAGCAATTCTCGGGCACGCCGCCCGCCTCCACTCTGATCATCGTTTCCGGTTTCACACGCGCGGAATTTGTCGTCGAGATCGAAGCGATCGCGGCGGCGCCAGGCTAGGTTGAGCGATTCCGAAGTTCGAATCATATCAGGCGTCGTTTGCTCGGGTGACTATC
>NZ_JBAURI010001221.1:0-3067 GCF_049581145.1 Bradyrhizobium sp. | reverse complement strand
GAGCAGGCCTTGGGCAGGACGCGGATCCGCAACGGTCGACGACGTTGCTGTGCTGGTTGACGCTGCCGCGAGCGGCGCCGGCCATGTGAAACCCGACAATGGTGACGACGCCACCATCACTTTCATGTGTACTTCGATCGCGGCGTCGAGAGACTCGGCCGCTTCACATCTCAGACGGTCGGCGGCGGTGCGAGCGTCGCAAATGCGGTCGAGCCGATATATTTTGGCGCATAGACGTAAAGCTCCATGAGCGGCATTTTGGCACTGAGTGCATTTCGAGTCAGGAGCGCGCGCGCATTTTCGCCGGCCTTTGGGTAGATCGCGCTCCAGCCGGCGAAGCTGCTGGCCAGGATCTCCAACGACAGAATTGTCGTCGCTATTCTTACAAAACTCTCATTGGCTGTCTTTGCACTCCGTGTTGTCGACGCCCTCTTGAGCAACCGGCCGAGCTGTTCCTGCCTTTCAATGAATGGACCGAGCTGAGACCTCCACAGCATGTCGGGCAGACAGAAATATCCATTGACCGCATGGTGGCTCTCGATCAGGCGACGACATTGCCGCCACAGGTCGTGCGGCAGGAACCCCAGATCTTCAACGACTTTCGATAGATTGTCGTCGGGAGGCTTGGCGCCATCCTCCATCTCATGAGTTCTCCGATCAGGAAAGTTGTACCAGCTCTCTCTACGCAACTGTCCCTGCGCGGCTCTCTCTAAACTGTCGAGGCGACGCAACTAACAGAGCGGCGGCTTTTGCCCGGTGATCACTTTCACGGATGAGCGACGAAGTAAAATCAAAAATTCGAAGTAACTCCATCTTAAGATGATAGCAACGTCTCGTTCCATTCTCAGATGAATGCGCCGCTGTTTCTCCTTGATGTGAGCAGTCTCTCCGAAGAGAAGTGATCAATGGCATTGGCGGCTGCGAACGAGCCGGCTGACGTGTAGCTCTGCCGGGTTCGAACTAGCGACCATTCGATGCACATGCAACGGTCGAACGCTC
Source organism: Bradyrhizobium sp. (assembly GCF_049581145.1). Taxonomy (GTDB): domain Bacteria; phylum Pseudomonadota; class Alphaproteobacteria; order Rhizobiales; family Xanthobacteraceae; genus Bradyrhizobium. Next base: position 2,068 of record NZ_JBAURI010001221.1, on the reverse strand, counting down.
CGCGCCCGGCGACCGCAACCGACGGCCGAGGGCGATAGCTTGCAGCAGGCAATGCGGGGCGAACCGTCTGGGCGCCTCGGCGGGAGCCCGTGCCGTAAGCGGCATGATGAAATTGGCCGCGTCCCGTTCTCGACATAACTCGAGCCGCAGCTCGGGCAGCGCCTGAGAGGGCCGCGCCTTTCGAGTGGCGCGCAGATCGGCTTGCCGGTTTCGAATCCGAGCCGGCGTTCGAACCAATGCAAGGGTCGGTTTCGGAAGAACAGCTGGTCTTCGCGGTCGTCGTCCATCGAGAGCCCGTCGGCGTGTGCGGCCGTTACACGTTTTCCCAAGGGATTGTTAGGCGATTTCAGTGGGTTGACGAAATGTCCCGCACGCGCTGGCCTGCCTTTCGGTCGGCCTGTTGTCAGGCGGGTGCTTCTCGTCGTGCGATCGACCAACAGTTGAGCAGCCGGGGAGCGTTGTTCGCCTGCCGCACAACTTGCCCCTGCCAACCGGCCATGCAATTGTTGAACCCGCAAAGCAGGGGAAGGGCGGCGTGCCGGGTGTTGCGCCATGCGAAGAAGCCTGCCGCCGGAGCTAGGTTTGGGAGAGCGTCGCATGAAGTTTGGACGATTGCTCGGGTTCGCTTGCGCCGCCGCGCTATCGGCCGCGCTCGCAAGCCAGGCTGTTGCGGAGGACAAGGTCGTCAAGATCGGCGCGATCTTTCCGATGACCGGCGGCGCTGCGAGCACCGGCATCCATGCCAAATATGCCCTCGAAGTCGCGCAAGACATCATCAACAACGCTCATCCCGAGCTTGGCGACCTTCCGCTCGCCAGGAATGCCGGTCTTGCAGGTCTCGGCGGCGCCAAGGTCGAGGTGGTGTTCGCCGACAACCAGGGCAGTCCCGCCACTGGCCAGAACCAGGCGTTGCGCCTGATTACCGAGAACAAGGTTGTCGCGCTCACCGGCGCCTATCAATCCGGCATCACCTTGACCGCGAGTTCCATCGCCGAGAAATACGGGATTCCATTCCTGAACGGTGAATCCGTTGCGGCCAATCTCACCGAGCGTGGCTTCAAATGGTTCTTTCGCACCACGCCGGTCGCAACCGACTTCGCCAAGATCTATTCCGATTTCCTGGTCGATATGAAGGCTCAGGGTGCCAAGACCGACAGCATCGCACTGGTGCATGACAACACCGAATACGGTACCTCCGTCGCCGCCACCATCACCGACGTGTTCAAGGCGAAGGGCACAAAGATCGCGCTCGACATCGCCTACGTCTCGAACGCGACCGACGTGCAGAGCCAGGTGCTGCAGCTGAAGGAAAAGAGTCCCGATGTCGTGATCATGATCTCGTACGCGTCGGATGCGATCCTGTTCGCCAAGACGATGCAGGCGCAGGACTACAAGCCGCCGCTGATGATCGCCGATGACGCAGGCTATTCCGATCCGTCTTTCATCAAGACGGTCGGCATGATCTCTCAAGGCGTCTTCAACCGGTCGTCCTGGAGCGTCGGTCCGCCGGGCTCGCCGACCGCTGTCATCGCGGAGCTCTACAAGAAGAAGAGCGGCGACGAGATGGATGACACCGCCGCGCGCGAGATGCAGGGTTTTTTCGTGCTGGTGGACGCGATCGATCGCGCCGGTTCGACCGAGCCTGCCAAGATCCAGGCGGCGCTGCGGGCCACCGACCTCAAGCCCAGCCAGCTGATGATGGGCTATAACGGCGTCAAGTTCGACGACAAGGGCCAGAACATCCTGGCCTCCGGGGTCATCATCCAGTTGCAGGACGGCGAAAACTACGTTGCCGTCTGGCCCAAGGCCAGCGCCGAAAAGGCGCCCATTCTGCCCTACAAGGGCTGGTAAATCCCATGTCGGCGCGGATATTGAATCCCGCCCTGACTTTTGCTTGAATCCGGCGACAACGCCTTTCTCGCAACGACGCGCGGCTCCATGTCCTTTGTCCTTGTCCAGGTGATCGTCGGCGGATTGTTGCTCGGAGCCGTCTACGCGCTGTTCTCCTCGGGCCTCACGCTGGTCTGGGGCATGATGAACATCGTCAATTTCGCGCATGGCGATTTCG
>NZ_JBAURI010001220.1:0-5998 GCF_049581145.1 Bradyrhizobium sp. | reverse complement strand
GTCATTGTACGGCCGCCGCAACAGCAGTCTGTGCTGGCGCGGCGAGAATTCGGCGACCTGGATTCCTTTTTGCAAAAGACCCTTGGCGCCCGACCAATCGATGCCGACGAAGCGATCAAAGCCAGTCATCCCTGGTCCGACCCGCTCCGCTCCCGGCGCAGCTTCGCCCAATAATCCAACCGTTTCCTGATCTCGCGCTCGAAGCCGCGCTCGGGCGGCTCGTAGAAGGTCTGGCGGCCCAGCGTTTCCGGGAAATAGTCCTGTCCGGAAAAGCCCTCCGGTGTGTCGTGATCATATTCGTAAGCGGCGCCGTAGCCCTCCTCCTTCATCAACCTGGTCGGTGAATTGAGGATGTGTTTCGGCGGCAGCAACGAACCGCCCTGCTTTGCGGCGCGCATCGCGGCGCCGAATGCCTTGTAGGCCGCGTTCGATTTCGGCGCGGTCGCGACATAGATGACGGCCTGCGCGATCGCGAGCTCGCCTTCGGGCGAGCCGAGGAAGTCATAGGCGTCCTTGGCCGCATTGGCGACGACGAGAGCCTGCGGGTCGGCAAGACCGATGTCCTCCACCGCCATGCGCACCACGCGCCGCGCCAGGAACAGCGGATCCTCACCGGCATCCAGCATGCGCGCCAGATAATACAGCGCGGCGTCCGGATCGGAGCCGCGCACCGATTTATGCAGCGCCGAAATCAGATTGTAATGGCCATCGGCCGACTTGTCGTAGATCGGAGCACGCCGCTGCAGGATGTCCTGCAGTTTGGCGGCGTCGAAAATCTCGTCTTTGCGCGCAGCGCGCCAGACTTCCTCGGCGAGCGTCAGTGCGGCGCGGCCGTCACCGTCGGCCATGCGCACCAGCACGGCGCGCGCTTCAGAATCGAGCGGCAGCTTCCTGCCCTCGACGATCTCCGCGTGCGCGAACAGCTTTTCGATCGCCGCCGGATCGAGCGAATGAAACACCAGGACCCGCGCCCGCGACAACAGAGCGGCGTTGAGCTCGAAGGAGGGATTTTCGGTGGTGGCGCCGACCAGCACGACGGTGCCGTCTTCCATCACGGGCAGAAAGGAATCCTGCTGCGCGCGGTTGAACCTGTGCACCTCGTCGACGAACAAGAGGGTGCCCCTGCCCGTTTCGCGCCGCGCGCGCGCCGCGTCGAACGCCTTCTTCAGATCGGCGACGCCGGAAAATACCGCCGACAGCTGCTCGAAATGCAGCTCGGTTGCATCGGCGAGCAGCCGCGCCACGGTGGTCTTGCCGGTGCCCGGCGGGCCCCAGAAGATCAGAGATCCCAGCATGCGCGTTTCCAGCATGCGCGTCAGCGCGCCGTCGGGGCCGAGAATGTGATCCTGGCCCACGACTTCTGCGAGCGTGCGCGGGCGCAACCGGTCCGGCAGCGGATGCGGCGCATCCTGCTCCATGCCTGCGGCAGCAAACAGGTTGTTGGCCTCGCGCGGTCGCTTCGGGCTCATCCGCCGAGTGCGACGTTGATCTGCTGGCCGCCCCGCAACAGCGTGATGCGCCAGACCCGCGAAGTCTCCCGCGTCGCTTTTTCCAGATCGCTGGTCTTGGCGATCTTCTGGTTGTTCACGGCCACGATGATATCGCCCTTCTGAAAACCGACGCCGGCCGCGGTGGTATCGTCGCCGATGTCAGTCACCACGACGCCCTCGGTGTCGGCGTCGAGATGCAGCTCGTCGGCGACCGCCGGCGAGATATTGGCAACCTTGGCGCCCTGGAACGGCGAACGCGTCGTCAGCACGATCTCATCGCGGCCAACGTCCGGCGCGGCCTCGAGCGCGACCGTCAGCTTGACGGGTCTGCCGGCCCGCTGCACGCTGATCTCGGCGCTGCCGCCGAGCGGACGGGTCGCGAAGCGATAGTCAAAGGCATTGGGATCCTCGATCTCCTGGCCGTCGATGGCGGTGATCAGGTCGGACGATTTCAGCCCGGCGCGCGCCGCCGGGCTATTCGGCACGACGCTCGCAACCAGCGCGCCGGTGGGAAGCTTGAGCCCCAGGCTTTCCGCGATTTCCGGCGTCACCGCCTGCAGCCGGGCGCCCAGCCATGGCCGCTTCACCGCCTTGCCGCCGCTCTTGGCCGAGGCCACCACCACCCGCACCATGTTGGCCGGAATCGCAAAGCCGATGCCTTGGGAGCCGCCGGAGCGCGAATAGATCGCGGTGTTGATGCCGGCGAGCCGGCCGGTCATGTCGACCAGCGCGCCGCCGGAATTGCCGGGATTGATCGGCGCGTCGGTCTGGATGAAGAACTGGTAGTCGGTGATGCCGACCTGGGTGCGCGCCAGCGCCGAGATGATGCCATGCGTGACGGTCTGGCCGACGCCGAACGGATTGCCGATCGCCAGCACCACATCGCCGACCATCAACTCGTCGGAATTGGCGAAGTCGAGTGTCGGGAACTTCTCGTGCACGTCCTTCAGCCGCAGCACCGCGAGATCGGAACGGGTGTCCTTGAGCACGATCTCGGCCTCGAATTCGCGCTTGTCGGACAAGGATACCTTGACCTGGTCGGCGCCTTCGATGACGTGGACGTTGGTGACCACGAGTCCCGAGGGATCCACCATCACGCCCGATCCCAGCGAGCGCTGCATCTGCTCCTGCTGACCGCCCTGCAGTCCGAAGAAGCGGCGGAACAGCGGATCGTCGAGAAATGGATTATGGTCGCGGACGATCTTGGCGGCGTAGACGTTCACCACCGCCGGCTGCACCCGTTGCACGATCGGCGCGTAGGACAGCCTGATCTCAGCGGGTGAGCCCGGCACGCGCCGGTCCTGCGCCAAAGCGGGCATTGCGACAAGGACCGAGACCAGCAACACGCCCAGCGAACGAAGAAGCATCATGCGGAGAAATCCTGATATTCGTGGCTCGGGAAGATGACGCCCTGACCCATATAGACCTGAGGATTTGACCAAAGAAGTGCGGCACACACGCCGTGTGGTTCCTAGAGCGCCGTCAGTTGGAGCGATTCCGGCGCGGACGCGCAGGATAGCCGTTGCTGATGGCTTTCGCCCCAGGCTTTCAGCGTGTCGATTACCGGGCGCAGGCTTTCCCCGATCTCCGACAGGCGATATTCCACCCGCGGCGGCACCTCGGCATAGACCTTGCGGATGATGAGCCGGTCGTCCTCGAGCGCCCGAAGCTGCTTGGTCAGCATGCGCTGGGTGATGCCGGGCATCCGCCGCCGCAATTCGCCGAAGCGCTGCGTTCCGCTTTGCAGGTGAAACAGGATGACCCCCTTCCACTTGCCATCGATCAGATCCAGCGTGGCCTCGACCGCGCAACCCGGCCGATGCGCGAAATCCCGTCGTTTCATCAAGTTTTTCCGATAGTATCCAAACAGGGACTATATGCCTGAATTTACAGTACTTGCCAACTTGGCGCTACAAGGACAATTAATCGCACCATCACAACGAAGACATCAGGCTTGGGAGACAGCCATGAAAGCCGTCGGATACAAGAAGTCGCTGCCGATCGAGGCCGCGGACGCGTTGATCGATTTCGAGACCGCCAAGCCCGATCCGAAGGGGCGTGACATCCGCGTCGCGGTGCAGGCGATCTCGGCCAATCCGGTCGACTATAAGGTTCGCAAGCGCGCCGTCCCGCCGGAGGGCGAGACCAAGATTCTGGGCTATGACGCCGCCGGCATCGTCGACGCTGTCGGTCCGGACGTCAGCCTGTTCAAGCCCGGCGACGAGGTCTTCTATGCCGGTTCGATCCTGCGCCAGGGCACCAACTCCGAATTCCACCTGGTCGACGAGCGCATCGTCGGCAACAAGCCGAAATCGCTATCATTCGCGCAGGCCGCGGCGCTGCCGCTGACCTCGATCACGGCCTGGGAATTGCTGTTCGACCGGCTGGGCGCGGTGCCGGGGAAAAGCGTCGATCCGCGCGCGCTGCTGATTACCGGCGGCGCCGGCGGCGTCGGCTCGATCCTGATCCAGCTCGCGCGGCGGCTGACCGGCCTCACAGTGATCGCGACCGCGACGCGTCCGGAGTCGCAAAAATGGTGCCTCGACCTCGGCGCCCATGCCGTGATCGACCACGGCAAGCCGATGAAGCAGCAGATCGAGCAACTGAAGCTGCCGCCGGTCGCTCTGGTCGCAAGCCTCACCTACTCCGACCAGCACTACAAGGCGATCGCGGACTTCATGGCGCCGCAGGGCAGGTTCGGGCTGATCGACGATCCCCCGGAATTCTCCATCGCCGCGTTCAAGGGCAAGGCGATCTCGATTCACTGGGAATCGATGTTCACGCGCTCGTCGTTCCAGACCCCCGACATGATCGGCCAGCACATGTTGCTGAACGACGTCGCCGACCTCGTCGACAAGGGCGTGCTGCGCACCACGCTCGACCAGAGTTTTGGCGCCATCAACGCAGCCAATCTCAAGCGCGCCCATGCGCTGCTGGAGTCCGGCAAGTCGCGCGGCAAGATCGTGCTGGAGGGCTGGTAGCAGGCCCGCCTTCCCAAAGGCCGTCATTGCCTGCCAGCGGTCGGCGCAAAGCGCCGTGCGCTGCGCGAAGCAATCCGTCGCGCATTCGCACGACCCGGTGGTGCGCAATGACAAGGAAGATGGACGGTCGTTACGCCTGCACTGCCCGCCGGGCGTTGCGCAGCGTCGCCAGCACGACGTCGGCCGCGCGCACGCTGGGCGAGGCATGGCCGGTGGCCATGATGGTGTCGAGCTTCGCAAATGCCTCGGTCTGACGTCGGCGCAACGGCGTGTCGGCAAGCACGTCGCGCAAGGCAGCCGCGAGTATCTCCGGCGTGCAATCGTTCTGCAGAAACTCCGGCACCACGTTCTCGCCAAGCACGAGATTGGCCAGGATGACCGATTGCACGTTGATCGCGCGCAGCAGGATGAAGGCCTCGGCGGCCCCGGCCCGGTACGCCGCCACCATCGGTACGCCGGACAGCGCGAGCTCCAGCGTCACCGTACCCGATTTCGCAAGCGCGGCGCGGGCTGTCCTGAAGGCCGCCCGCTTGTCAGTCTCGCCAATCACGACGCGCGGCGCGACCGGCCAGTTCCTGATGCCCGCGCGGACCGCCTCGGCAAGATGCGGCATGGTCGGCAGCACCAGTTCGAACGCCACCCCCATCTCGCGCAGCCGGCCCAGCGCCTGGCCAAACACCGCGATATGATGCCTGATCTCGCTCCGGCGGCTGCCGGGCAGCACCAGCAGCACCGGCGGGTCGGCCTCGCGGCGCCGCTGTTCCTCCGCATCGGGCCGCAGCGTGGCAAGCTGTTCGACCAGGGGATGGCCGACATAGCTGCAGGGCGGCCCGTTGAGCCGCTGATACGCCTCCGGTTCGAACGGCAGCAGCGCCAGCACATGCTCGACATAGCCGCGCATCGCCCGCGCACGGCCCGGTCGCCAGGCCCAGACCGAGGGCGAGACATAGTCGATGATCGGTATCCTGGGATCGCGGGCCCGCACGCGCCGCGCCACCCGATGGGTGAAGTCCGGACTGTCGATGATCACGACGATGTCGGGCGAGAGCTCGACTGCCGCGGTCGCTGTCCGGCTGATCAGCCGCAGGATCTTGGGCAATTGCCGGACCACGGCGGCGAGCCCGATGATCGAAAGCTCTTCGATCGGAAACAGCGACACCAGCCCCTCGCGCGCCATGGCGCGGCCGCCGACGCCCTGGAACTGCACGGCATCGCCAAGGCGCTGGCGCAGCACTTTCATCAAACCCGCGCCGAGCCGGTCGCCCGATTCCTCGGTCGCGATCAGGAATATCCGTCGTGTGACGCTGGACACGGCCGGTCGAGCCATCACGCCGGTAAACCCGTCACAAACAGGCCGGCCGCATCGGCGGCTTCGATCATGGCCTGCGGATCGGCGGCAAGCGTATTGCCGGCAATGACGGCAATTCCGGCCAGCGTGGCGTTGGCGGCGCCCGCGACGGTTCGCGAGCCCACGGTCGGCAGATCGAACCGCAAATCCTGGCCGGTCTTGGGCGCCTTCACCAGCAC